>NZ_JAGAVR010000097.1:0-20078 GCF_017941855.1 Turicibacter sp.
CAAAGTTTTTACTTGTAGTCCGCGAGATATAAGGTCGCGGGTAGAAACTAGTTAACCATATCTTAACAATTATACAAGTAAATTATAACTATTTGGAGTAGGAAATAAACTTAATTATTTCCGGACTTAAATAATAGCACGATTTAAAAATAGTTGCAAGAACTTTTTTTAAGAAAAGTCGAATATTGTCTGACGTTTTTTTGAAAAAAGCTAGGATCCGAGGATAATAGGATTAAAACTAGTTCCGGTTGATTGTAAAAACGAATGAGAATGAGGCTGTTTTCAATGCCACGACTTATCTCTAAGCTTGTGCTTTTTATTTGGTGAACACCTGCTGTATAGAGGGGAAATAACCCTTGATTTGGCCCAATTAATCCTCCCATCAGAGGAAACAGAAATTGTCTTCCATGGGCATGACTCGAAAAAACCAAATCAACGTCATAGGCCTCATACAGCTTTAAATATTCAGGTCGGTGTGACATTAAAATACTAAATGCATCCGGATTCACCTTCGCGTTCAAGGTTTCCTCCATTTCTTGGGTTTTCATTAAATTGGAATCATTGACACCGATTCATTCAATACGCGTCTTCCCTTTTGTAAGTACTATCTTGTTATTTCAAAGCAACACAACGCCTGCTTCCTGGATTTTCGATTCAAAATGGCATACTCATGATTCTCAAAAGGATAAAACGTCAACGTCATTAAACCTGGCATTATTCACTAAATCTCCCGTTATCATAATCAAATCCGGTTTGATTTTTTTTAATTGTTTGAGGACTTGCCCCTCTAAGGAACCGACCTCTTGAATAGGGGGATGTGAGATTTGGATGATCTTTAATTCATATCCGTCTTTTTCTCATGATAATGATTCTCGAATCTCACGATGTAAAGACCAAACATTATCCGAAAAGTTACTAAAAAGTGTGACGATTGTTTTAGTGTTTACATCATAGGAAGACATAAAACTAACGCCAGGATCACTTCCACAAAAATACGGAATGCTCTCCTCTGTTAACCAAATCCCATAGCCATAATGATCTTGATCATTTCCAGCTTGAACACGAAGCATCTCATCTGTCATCTCTTTTGATAAGAGGCGATACCCAAGCAACGCTTCCCAGAAGGCTTCAATATCATCTACCGTTGTAAAAGCACCTCCCGCCCCTGTTCCTTTTACATCAACGCTATAAATATTCGTCACATAGCGTTGCCGTTTTTCATCATACACATAATGATTGGCACAGTTTGCAGGTAGGCAATCTAGCTCATAGTAACCAGTAGAGGGCATCTGAGCGACGTTAAAGACATGCTGTTGTAAATACTCATCAAAAGACTGATGTGTGATGGCTTCAATGATTAAGCCAAGCACCACAAAGCCGGTATTATTGTATTGAAATTTCGCTCCCCGTGGATACATCATAGGTTTGTGAATAAACAAGGGGATTAAATCTTGAGATGACCTAATTTTATAGTTAGGATAATCTGTCCACAACTCATCGTAATCGCTCATAACTGACTCATCAAAGTAATCGGGAATTCCCGAGGTATGAGTCAATAATTCGCGGATCGTAATCGTTGTATCAATTTGTTGCCAATCAATCGTTAGAATCTGTCCGATGGTATCGTCAAAGTGAAGTTTTTTCTGTTCGATCAATTGTAAAATACCGACCGCAACAAAAACTTTACCCGCTGAGGCCGTCGCAAATTTAGTCTCACGTTGATTTTTTCGCTGATTGGCAACATCAGCATAGCCATAAGATTGTTTAAAAAGGATGCTTTTTTCTTTTTTGATTGAAATCGTCCCTCTAAAATTCATGTCAATCCTCCCTTAAAAAAAGAGAGCGAGTGCTCTCTTTATGCATATGGTGATAAATTAAAACAAGGTTGAAGTTCGGCTAAGAAATGTGCAATTAACTCGATAATTTGTTCAACGTCGTTTAAATGACAAACTTCACTTCCTGAATGCATGTAACGAAGTGGGATTGAGATGAGTGCTAATGGGACGCCATCATTTTGAAAATGAATACGATCTCCATCAGTTCCCGTACGTCCGGGTGCCATCTCAAATTGAATCGGCATATTTAAACGGTTGGCGATATTAATCAGGGCATCATTTAGGTGGTTATTAATGATGGATCCATGACATAAAACCGGTCCACCACCGAGTTTAATTTCACCCGTTACTTCCGGATTGGTTCCTGGATAATCGGTTGCAAACGTTACATCGACGATTAAAGCCAGGGCTGGTTTTACCCTTTTAGCTGCCCATACCGCTCCACGCATCGTCGTTTCTTCACCAACTGTGGTGGCACTGTAGACTCCAACGCGTGTTCCTAACTCTTTTGCACGACGCAGTGCTTCAATCACAATAAAAGCCCCTAACCGATTATCAAGTGCTCGTCCGGCTAAGTTGTTGTTTAATAACTCAAGATAATCTGTATCTGCTACAACATAATCACCAGGCGCAATCACTTTAAGTGCTTCTTCTTTTGAAGTTGCGCCTAAATCAATAAATAAGTCTTTTGTTTCTAATGACTTATTTTTAAGAAGGTCATTATTATATCCGACGACTCCACCGATAATGCCATTTTTGGTCAGAATGCGAACTTTTTGTCCGAGATATAAAGCCGGACGAATTCCGCCTACGTTTGTTACTTTAGCTAATCCGTCTGATGTAATCATCGTAATCATCATCCCGATTTCATCGACATGGCCGGCAAGTAAGACTTTAAAGTCATGGTCTTTATTTAAGATGCTCATAACGTTTCCTGTGGTATCCGTTTCAAAACCATCTACGGTGTCTTGCATGTAAGACATAATTTTTTTCTGTAACTCGAATTCTTTGCCAGATGGTGAAGCCGTTTGAATCATTTCATATAAAAAGTGTTTATTCATCATACATCTCCTATTCTAAACGCCTACTTTAAAGCTTCATAATCATCATACTCTACCAGCCCTTTCATGGTGGTTAAAGCCCCCTCTTCTAATTCTTTAACCATTAGACACTCGATGGCAGGTAAATGAACGCTTTTTCCAGGCATAATCCCGTAGTTAACTGCTGTTTGAAATCCTCTTGAACGATAATTTTGTGGATTTCCCTCCACAATCACGGCTTTAAATCCCATTTCTTTGGCTTTAACAAATCCGTATTCAATTAACTCTTTTGAAATATGTTGTCGTTGAAATGACGTTTTCACAGCAACGGGTGCCAAAATTAATAATTCCTGTTCATATTGTCCTTGTAACTGAAATCTTGAAAACATGGCATATCCAATAAGATTATCCTTTGAATCAAGAGCGATTAATTCTAGTTCAGGGATATGGTAACGTTTATGCCTAATTTCTTCGACTAATAATCGAACCATTTTTCCTTCTTCTTCATCATTAGCCTCTGTAAAGACCGTCTCAACTAAATCTAATGAACACGTTAAATAGGCTTCACTGATGGGTTTGATTGTTCTTTTCAAAGATGGGCCCTCCCCTATTTAATTTCCCAAACGATGGTAACCGTGTCACTCGCACTGACATTATCTGGTTGAATATCGATAGCTGCAGCTGAATAAGCAACGCTTTCTTCTAACATCATCTCACGATTTCTATAGACGATATTGCTCCAATCGTAGGTAATGGCTAATATATCATCAAGTCTGACTCCCGCTGCCAAAGCTAAAATATTGGCTTTTTGAGTCGCATCTGCAACCGCATCTTGTAGCAAGAGTTCTTTTAGTTTGGTATCGTCTGTTAATAAAAAGTGGATGGATAGTTCAGGATTGGCTTCACATGCACTGAGTTGTTCTAAAATCATAGCTAAACGATGGGTATCGATTGGGAAACTGAGCTTTAAGTTGTTTCTGACACTGTATCCTTTAAAGACACGAATGTATTCACCTTCTTCGTTTTTGACGCTTTCATAATCAGTATTTACGGAAAAGTTTGTCGTCACTAAATCAGATTTGCTAAATCCGACGTTAGCTAAACACGAACGAAGTTGTTCAAGTCGTGTTCCGGCTAAATTAATCGTTTCATCATAATTTTCTGCTTTCGATTCTAAGTCAAAATCAAGTTGAATGGTATCCGGTGGTAACGAGGCTTGCCCCGTCCCTTTTACGGTTAATGTTCGTTGCTCCACTTTAATCCCCCCCTGAATCTCAATTTGTTCCTATTATAACACGTTATGGAATAATTTAACATAAAAAGTGATACCTCATTGAATCGAGATATCACGTCTGTTTTAAATGGC
Organism: Turicibacter sp.; assembly: GCF_017941855.1. Lineage (NCBI taxonomy): Bacteria > Bacillati > Bacillota > Erysipelotrichia > Erysipelotrichales > Turicibacteraceae > Turicibacter > Turicibacter sp. Next base: position 4,242 of record NZ_JAGAVR010000097.1, read on the forward strand.
TTGATCATCATCAAGTGAATCATTTAGATATTTTTCTTCGAGATAATAACTTCCCCAAGTTACCTCGATTTGAAGATTTGGACATTTGCAAGCAAGCATTGCTGGAATGGGATTAAAGGCTTTCATGAGCTCAGGAAAGATTCCGTCTTGATAATCCTCTACCTTATTCGTGCATAGCGTGCCATTTGTTAAAGGATGTGTTCCGTAATAAACCATATAGTTGACTTGGTAATTTAATTCTTTGAGATTCCAACGATAAAAAGCTTTAATTTGATGCTTAAGATTGGTACTAGAAAACTGCCATGAATCTTCTGCAAGGTTAAAATCGGTTAAAGATAACTTAGAAGCGGGAATATTTTTTCCAAAACCTGACTTTAATTGATATTCTTGCGTACATTTTAACCATTGAATATACGTTTCAATTTCTTCTTTTGGACCTTTGACGCTTACTCTGACATTATTCTCAACCTCACACATCTCACATCACTCCTCAAACATGATGAAACCCTTTTTCTAGATTATACCATATAAAACTTTTTATTAAAGCGCTTTTATTGTAAAATAAAAAAATAACTAGTGATTGATAAAAGATTTCTTATACTATATTGTATGCTTTTAATTTAAATTTGAATCTTATTTTGTGAAAAAATTCTAATAAGAAACAAACTAAATAAAGGCTCCTTCAAAAAGCAAGAGGTGATAAAAAAAGCCCAAGTTGGATGGAAACTAGGACTTTTAATAGGTCATTCTTTACATGATATTCATCGAGATGAGTCTTTAGTCTTCATTCTTAGGCACGTCGAGATGAAAAATCCCGATTTTTTTGTAATTCTCAATTTTATATTGAATCATCTCGAGACTGCCATTTAATTTTGCGATTTCTGATGGAGTGCAGCCCAAATCGCAGAAGCAATCAGTATTATTGAGGCTAAGGGACTTCGACCTCTTTCAGTGATACAACCTCAGTATCATATGCTCGACCGTTACATCGAAGATGAAATCATGGATCTTTGTGAACGATACGGTATTGGAATTGTGCCTTTCAGTCCGCTAGCTCAAGGTTTATTAACGGGGAAATATCGTAAAAGTGAGCCTATTCCTCAGGATTCGCGTGCAACGCTTAAATATAATCAAGTAAATGCTATGTTAACAGACGATAACTTAGAAAAAGTTGAAGCTCTTCTTCAAATCGCTCATGAACTCGGTATTTCCTTACCCGTCTTATCTCTGGCTTGGATTCTACGACGTCTATGTATTAGTGGAGTGATTACTGGGGCTTCAAAACCAGAACAAATTGAGAAAAATGTCCAAGCTAGCGCCATCACACTATCAGAGGATCTATTAAATCGAATCGATCATATCATCGGCTATACCCCATTGATTAGAAGAATTGGATAAAATAATTCATCAGTTAAAGAGACACCTTGGGTCTTAGGATAAGGTGACATTAATCTCCTTTTGATAGAACATCCAAGAGACTATATTAGATCAAAAATCTCATTTAAAGATAAAAGGGAAACTATCCATTCTGACGGTTTCCCTTTTATCTTTTTTATTTAGCTGTTTAATCGTTTGTCTAAATGACGTTTATAAATGGGGCTGTTTTCATAGAAAAAGGTAAACCAACCGTAATTGAGGAAGAATAAAAACCAAAGGTATTCTTCTGTTACAAACCCTTTTAACCCAATTAATGCAAGTAGCCCTAGAAAACCAAGGTATTTATGTTTGCTATAAATCATTCCAATTCCCCTCTCCTCGTTCTTACTTTTATTATATGTGAACGGAGATAGGATAATCTCTTTTTATAGCTTAATTGAATATTTTAACTCCGGTCTTCCGACATTTCCAGTCGTTGCTTGAACATGTAATTTATCTTGACTCTCTAAGTAATCCATATATTTTTTGATGGTGACATTGCTGATTTTTGTTTCATTAGCAATCTCGCGTAACGTCCAAATGCGATCGGGATGTTCTTTTAAAAAGAGTGTAATTTTTTCTAGGGTTCGTTTATTTAATCCTTTCGGTAACTCTTCAACCTGTTGAGACAATGAAGCTTTCATAAAAGCATCGATTTCTTTTTGTGTCATTGATTTTTGATTTAACAGTAACCCTTTTTTACTTTGATATTTTTTATAAGCTTCTTCAAATCGAATAGATTCAAAAGGTTTAACTAAGTAATCAATCGCTCCATAGGCAAATGCTTGTTTAAGTTCCATTGAACTATTAGCAGCAGTGACCATAATGACATCCACCGTATATTCTTTTTCACGTATTGTTTTAAGAATCTCTAGACCGCTTTTTTTCGGAAGAAAGACATCCATAATAATGAGGTCAATTTTTTGTGCTTCTAAGTAGGATAAGACCTCTTCTTCATACATAACAGGACCAAAGATTTCAATCTGTCTAAATTGTTGTAAATAACGTTTATTAATTAAGGCAACCATTGGGTCATCTTCTACAATTAATACTTTATCCATCATACTCTCCCTTATTAATCATAATTACGAATATTTTTTCTTCATCAAAATCTTCAATTTCAATTGTACCATGATATAATTCAACTCGATTTTTGACAAGAAAAAGACCGATACCACGATGTTCACCCTTCGTAGAAATACCGGATTCAAATAGTTTATCTTTAAACGCTGGATTAATTTTTTCACCGTTATCTCTCACTTGAATTTCAAGGGAAGTCTCATCCTCGTACAACGAAATTTCGACTTTTTTCGAAGAGGTTTCTAAAGAGGAACACGCCTCAAAGGCATTTTCGAGTAAATTTCCAATAATGGTCACCAGATCATAAGCCGTAATGCGTTGATGAGTGGGATATAAAAAGGACTCTTCGGTTAAGGTAAACTCGATTTGACGTTCTTTCGCAACTAATGACCGACTCATAAGTAAAGCTCTAATCAGAGGATCCTCAATCGAATGAAACTTCACTTCAGTTTCCGCCCGAGTTTGTTGAAGGGTTAAAATATATGATTTTGCCTCCTCCACTTTATCGAGTTGAATTAAACCCAAGATGACATGTAAATTATTCTTGAATTCATGAATGGTCACTCTTAAATTTTTAATGACTTCATCAATCCCAGTGATTTCTTTTGCGATATCGTGGATATTGTTTCGATCCATTAACGTAATGACGCTTCCTAAGTATACTTCATTTTGAAAGAGATGATGAAGATTTATAAAGAGTCTTTTATCTTGGATAATGAATTCTTTCATCGTAAAGTCGGTATAAGAATCGATGTAAGGCTCTAGACGTTGAATTAAGCTAGTGACATTAAAATCTGGAATCATCATATTACAACGGTTATTGAGTTCAATCACGTGTTGCGAAGCATCTAAGGCGATAATACCATCTGCTACACTTTCAATGATAATCTTTTTTTGACGGTATAGCCTTGCAATTTCTTCAGGCTCCATATTAAGCATGCGTTTTTGAATGCTTGATGAAAAGAATTTAGCCCCAATTCCTGCCAATCCAATCACGCTTAGACAAAGTAAAACATAATTACGCATGATGTCGGTATTAGCCACCGTGATATCACGATAATATTTTCCAACCATGACAAAACCGATTTGCTGTTGTTCATCAAAAATAGGCTCAAACCATCTGAGCGTCTTCCCTTGAGATCCCTCCATAATAGAAAAGTATCTTTCACCAGTGGCTAATACTTTTTGTTTATCAGAGCCGACATAGACTTGGCCAATTTGACTTTCATCTAAGTGGGAGTATTTGATTCCATTCATATCTGCTACGACGATTAAATCCACATTATTCAAGTTTTCAATAAAATCTAACGTATACTTTTGAATGCTACCATCATTGTCATGAGTGATTAATTTCTCTTTAATGAGGACACTATGTGCCATACTAAATCCAGTTTCTTGAAGAGACATTTTGATCTTTTCATCAAAGTCGTGTAACTTAGAATTAAGAAAAATAAGATATGAAATAATTAAGGGAATGGACGTTATACTAAGTGTCCATAAAATGATTTTAGTTTTAAACGTTCATTGCTTTTTCATGACATCATCACACTCGCTATGAAATTTTATCTTTTATTATCCTTTGAGGATTCAGACTTTAATATTCACAAAAAAAAGCATATTGTCACATCACGTGTGACAATATACTTTGAATGATTAGGCAATGCTATTTTTGCATGTTCCTTCATTTAAATAATCTCTTAAATTCTCATAAGAATATTCGATCATGTTTGTTAACGCCTCATCGGTATATGATCCGATATGTGGTGTCACTAAAATACGAGGATAAAGGTCAATTAATTTTTGGAATGAAGGATTTTCTAAAGCAGCGCCTTTGAAATCTTTAAAGAAGACAGCAGATTCCCCTTCTAAAACATCCGTACCAAATCCACCTAATTTATTAGATTCAACTGCTTTGATAATCGCATCGATATCTTGAATCTCACCACGAGCCGTATTAATTAAAATGGCTCCATCTTTCATTTTAGCGATAAACTCTTCATTAATCATATGATAGTTTACCCCTTTAATATATGGCATATGAACTGAGATCACATCAGACTCTGCTAAGACGGCATCTAAATCTTTAAATTCAACGATTTCTTTTGCCACGTCACTTTGGAACACATCATAAGCAATCACATTAGCTCCTAACCCTTTGAATAGTTGAGCTGTCGTTAAACCGATTTTTCCTGCTCCAATAATTCCTACGGTACAGTTACGAACCTCTTTACTGAACATGAATGGATCAATCGTAAAGTTTGTTTGACTTGTACGATTAACCGTATATGCTGTATGACGTAATAACATCATTGATAAAGAAACAGCTAACTCACTAATAGCATTTGGTGAGTAACCTGGCACGCGAGCACATTTTAACTCTAAGTCTTTAACCGCATCTAAATCAACATGATCAAATCCTACCGTACGAGTTAAGAGGTATTCTAATCCATTTGCTTTTAATAATTCTAAGTTTTGACGATCTGCTTTACAGTTCCCGCGAACCATGATTGCTTCAGCTCCAATGGCTTCTTTCACATTTTCATGATTTAGTCCAAGTGTTACTAATTTAAGATCATATCCAAATTTTTTATTGATTTCATGGAAGAAAGGAACTTCAGTTTCTCGTACTCCATAACATACTAATTTAGTCATTTTCATCTTCTCCTTTTTGGGTATTAAGGTTAAATAATCAAATCTCTCTTAGAATAATCCTAGTGTTTTAATTAGCTCTAACACCACGATCCAAATTGGCATGGCGATAACGGCAACGACTGTTGATAGTAATGAACAGTTTGAGGTAAATAATGCTTCACGGTCATAGTTAATGGCATAGGCTGCTGCGACTGTTGCTGTTGGTGCTGCCATCATGATGACTGTTGTTGCCATCCCTTCAAATGAAACTGGAAGAATTCCAAATTGATTGACAAGAACTAATAAAACTAAGTTAATGACTGGAATGAATAAAACTTTAATGAAACTATATCCCCATGCATCTTTTTGAGAGATAGCATCTTTGAATGGAACTTCTGCTAAAGTGGCCCCAATTGAAATCCAAGCAAGTGGTGACGCTAATGCTTTTAAATAATCTAGTGCTTTATAGAACCAAGGTAACGTTTGATCAAGACGTAAGAAGGCATATTGTTTAACCTCTCCGTTCACTGTGACGTTAACTTGAGGCAGCATGTCTTGGCATAACCAGATAAATAATCCGAAGAAGGTTGCTAAGATAATTGGATTTAAGAAGATTTCTTTCATATTTTTCTTGAAGTTTTCTTTATCCATTTTTGTTCCTGACATTTTAATAAAAGCGTAAGAGTATAAGAATACTCGGTAAGCAATATTAAAGATGTTAGAATACATTGTTCCAACGGCTCCGTAAACTGCGGTTACAATCGGTGTTCCGAAGAAAGTCGTCGAACCAAAGATTGTTAAAACGCGATAAACATCTTGCTTATCCCCTTTAACTTTTGCAAACATGATTTTTGTTAATGGAATTAAGATTAGATAAATGGCAAATCCCCATACTAACATGCTCATCCCTTGTTTCAATTGTTCACCGTTGATATCTTTCATAAAAGAAGTGAAGGCTAACGCGGGTAAAGAGACAGTTAAGACAACCTTTGTTAACATTTTAGAAGCGGTTGAATTAATCATGTTTCGTTTTCGTAAATAAAATCCTAAAAGGATAATTGAAACTGATGAGAAAATAGCACCTAAAATGGCGTTATCGCTTAATGTGCTTTTGATGATTTCTAACATACGTCTACTCCTTTATATATCGTTTTACTTTTTAAGCCTTTGTTTATTTGCTCACAAACATTGTATAAGTTTCGACAAGGTTCTACAATTTGTTGAAGTTTTTTAATAATTATTGAAGTTATTTAAGTGAATTTTTTAACAATCTGATGTATAATTTGTTTTTTTTATAGTCTACATTCATAAAAAAATCCCTTCTGACTTACCATCAGAAGGGATTTTTAATTCAATGCAACCACTGCATAACAGATTTGATAATCTTGATTAACGTTTTTAAATTGTTCAATTTCAAACAAAGGATTCATGAGATACTCATTAATTGGATCTTCAATATCTGCTAAATCGATTAAACTTAACTCAAAGGGAGTAAAAAGGTATAATTTAAGCCTTTGTGCTGTTTCAATTTGTGAGAGTTGATTTAATGTTTGGGTGACAATAGTCGAGACTAATTCAGTTTCTGTCGTCTCACCCGTAAGCAAAAATAGACTGGAATGGTGACTTTTTAACGTTGATAACAGGTTGCTTTGATTTAATAAGTAAATCAAAAGATTTAAATTCAATTTCTTTGAAGACGTTAGCTCTTCAAACTTAATAATAGTTGGAAAAATGGATAAATGCTCTGATAAATGACCGGTAAAGATTAAAATATCTTTAGTTTGAAGTATGGAATAGATTCGCTGTTCGAGCTCAAATGTGATTTCTTTTAATAATAGGATCCGTTGAGTCGCTTTTGATAACGGCAGATTTGAAATTTCACTTAAGCAGTTTAAATCGAGATAAATCAGTTCAATGAAGTGATCAGCAATCCGATAATATCGCTTTTTCTCTTGTTTTATTTCTTTTGTGACGAACATTTCAGTTGCCTTAATGGTTAACTCCTCTTCTTTAATAAAGGAAATAATTTGAATTTTATTCATCTGTCTCACCCTAATTCATCAAATGATATCCATATTTTAACACGAAATACACATTCGCGCTCACTTTGAATGAAATATAGTGAAACAATTGGTTTGAAGGACAAAAATGAGAAAAGAAAGATTCTTTTAAATATGAGAAGACAAATGACAGGAAGAGATTAGATTATTTTAGCGAAACAGTGAAAAAGTGCCCGATTTCCTCGGAATTATCTTAAAAATATTAACTTTTCTCTCACATGATTTTAGATTAGTTATTTCAGGTGATTATACTCTTCATCGCTCACAGGTTCACACCATTCATTTGAGCTACCTTCTGCGGGAATTTCGACTGCAAGGTGAGAGAACCAACTATCGGGTGCTGCGCCGTGCCAATGTTTAACTCCGGCTGGGATTTGGATCACGTCGCCAGGATGCAATTCTCTTGGGGCTTCACCAAATGCTTGATAATAGCCACGTCCCGATGTGACTAATAGAATTTGCCCTCCTTTATGATGAATGTGCCAATTATTACGACATCCTGGTTCAAAGGTCACATTTCCAATAGGAACCCCTTCTGTTGTTAGCATGTTTAAATAGGCTTTGCCAATAAAATATTGACTAAACATTTCGGGAAGTGGATTTCCCATTTCAAAAATCATGTTATCTTGATTCATTTAAATGCCTCCTTTTATTTTGACGCTTGTTGGATACAGCGAATCGCATTTAAACTTCGTGGATATCCAATGAACGGTAAACAGACTGAGACAATATCAATTAGAAATAGTTTATCATTTCCAATCCTCATATTTGCAACAGCATGGCTCGTTAATTGAGGTTCACAACCTCCAAGGGCTGCTAAAAAACAGAAGGTCAGCATTTCACGTTGTTTTAAATCTAAGACACGTCGTGTGTAATAATCTCCAAAGCAGTTAGTTGCTAACCAGTAATTGATATGTTTCGTTTCCGCGGGTCCTGATTTGTAAAATTCAGACATATGATTGCCGAAAATCTCAACTTGTGCTTCAATTCCTTTTTATAGGCGGGTTTTAGGTGTTGTTGTCTTTGCACTTGCTAAAGGTAATGAAATATTTGAAAGCTCGAATATTTCATTTGTGGCATGTAAAAATGGATAAACACGCCCCATTCCAACATAGGGTACGGCTTGATACACGATTTCTTTGACGACTTCAGGCGTCACACCTAAATTTAAGGCTGCCAATAGCATAATTTTAAATTCATCAATCGCATGGCATCCAATTAATGAAGCCAATATAGCCATCATCCGTGTCTGATCATCTAATTTCGTTTGATTGATCACCTCATCGAAGGCAAAGTTATTAAAAATCTCTACCAAGTCTGCATCTGTTTTAGCTAGATTAGATTCGAAATTTGGAAACATTTTTTCATGATATTCTTTGGCAAAGTCTGAAATAGCCATCTTATTTCCTCCTATACCCATCTGCGTAGTAAGTCATCACAAGTTGAAACGTTTGAACCGATAATTGCTAAACTTTTTTCAAGATAAGCATCCTGACAAATTTGAATTAAATCGGATTCACTATGCCCCATTCCACTACCTTCGTGTGTACAAAAAGGTTTGATATGTTTATCTTTTAAGTTTTGTTCCTCTAAAAAGGTAAACACATGCATCGGCATCGTCCCCCAATAATTTGGGTAGCCAATATAAATCGTCTCATATCCTTCAAGATTTGGAAGCGGTGTTGCAATTAGGGGGCGCTTATTTTCATTTAAATCTTGTTTCGCCTGTTGAATACACGTATCGTAATCATCAGCATACGGTATGACTGGTTTGATTTCATATAAATCGCCTCCGATGAGGTTTTGAATTTTTTTTGCTACGATTTTAGTATTTCCTTTTTCTAAATGGCGAATTTGTCCCGCGACATAGTTTTCACCTTTACGTGAAAAATACGCAATTAATGTTTTCCCCATCATTCATTCCTCCTCTAGTATCCTATCAATCTATAACCTTATCTGATGAATAGGATATGATTACTGTAACACTTGGAGTAAACTTCAATGCAAGACCTAAAATAAACAATAATTAAACATATCCTATCTTTATGCTAGTCATGGCTGGCTTAAGTTTTTTATCGTCTATGGAAATAAGAGGCTGTTACTCCTCTAGCAAACCATTGACGTTTAAAATGTTTTTAATAGACGTTTGACTTGGAGAAACACCAGTCGCGTCGATTGGCTTTTGAATGGATGATCATGAAGAAAGATTAAGAAGCAAGGTCTTGATACAAGATCATGATCTCATTCATTTAGGCTTTTCCTCTTTCTCTTCTTAAATGGCTCCCACAATTTTATGAGGCTGATATAATTCTTCTAAATAAGCGATATCGTGATGAGTTAACTTTACGTTAAAGGCTCCGACTGCATCATCAAAGTATTTTTCTTTTGTGGCACCGATAATGGGTGATGCGACACCTTTTGCTAGTTGCCAAGCAAGCGCAATTTGAGTCATACTTGCTTCATGTTGTTGTGCAAGTTCATGGACACGTAGGACAATTTCATGATCTTTTTCTGCAGTCGAATCATATTTTGAAACAGCTATTTTATCAGTTTGACTACGCAAGCTGTCGCTTTTCCACTCTAAACGACTTAATCTTCCCGCTGCCAGTGGACTATACGGTGTGAGTGAAACATTCATCTGCTTACAAATTGGAATTAGTTCATGTTCATCTTCTCGGTAGAGTAAATTGTAATGATTTTGCATCGATTGAAATTTTGCCCAGTTATTTTTTTCTGCTACAAGTTGTAAGTTATGAAATTGATAGCCATACATGGCAGAAGCGCCAATAGCACGCACTTTACCTGATGTTACAAGTTCATTTAAAGCTTCCATTGTTTCTTCCATTGGTGTTTCATAATCAAAACGATGAATGAGATATAAATCTAAATAATCAGTGCCTAAACGTTTTAATGTGCCGTCAATTTCACGGTGAATGGCCTCTTTCTTCAAGTGCCCCTCATTAAAATAAACTTTTGAGGCTAAGACAACTTGATCACGTGGGACATTATGTTTGATGGCACATCCGAGATATTCCTCGCTTGTTCCGGCAGAATAAACATTTGCTGTATCAAAGAAATTAATTCCTAAATCGAGTGCACGCTTCACCAAGTTTTCACTTTCTTCTTTATTTAACGTCCACGAATGAAAATTAGTATTGGAATCCCCAAAACTCATGCATCCTGCACAAAGACGTGAAATCGTAATATCGGTAGTTCCTAATTTTGTATATTCCATTATCGTTTTCCTCCCATTTGTCTTTTTGTGTTTCTAAGTGGATTATACGTCTTGGAGTTCACTTCAAGTCAAGCTATCAAGTGAACTTTAGTTGAGCTTTTCTCATCGTTTTTTCTAAATTGACTTTATTCAGTTCATGAACTCCTCATGATGAAATGTTTTCTGTGACAAGTTACCGCATGAAATGAATGATTCTGGTTTGATTTTTAAATAGAGATCATTGTTATTTAATGAAGGGAGATTTTGAATTTGTTGACAACTCAACAAGTTCGTGTTAAATTTTTGTTTGTTGATAAATCAACAAATTTGTTTAGTTGAATTGAAAGGAAATAACGATGAAAAAATTATTTGTAGTCACAAATGTTATCATGCTAACGTTTATATTGATTTTTGATATGTTTTACATGGCTAGTAACGGATTATTAGTTAAGGCGATTGCCAGTCTTCTGTTTGTTGTCACAGGACTAATTAATCTGATGTATTGCATTAAAAATAAGGAGAATTTAAAATTTCCAATCTGGATGATCATTGCGTTAACGATTGCGATGTTAGGAGATATTCTCATTAACCTTAATTTCTATTTGGGAACCATCGTCTTTGGACTAGGTCATGTTTTTTATTTTGCCTCTTATTGTATGTTAGATAAAATGAACCGTAAAGATTTCCTATGGGGGGTGATGATTTCACTCATTTCCTTAATGGTGATTTTCTTTACTCCATTTTTAAATTTTGGAGGGGCTTTAATGCAAGGTGTTTGTGGTGTCTACGCGGTCATCATTTCATTTATGTTAGGTAAAGCCATTTCAAATTCACTTCGACAAACGAACATGACAAATCTTATCATTGTAATCGGAAGTCTTTTATTCTTCATTTCAGATTTCATGCTCATGTTAAAGTCATTTGCAGATCTTCCAGTAGCCGGTTATTTATGTCTTGGGACCTATTATCCGGCACAGTTTTTACTTGCATTTTCTCTATTTGTTTATCCTTCTACTTCTATGAAGTTCTTAAATCACAAAAAAGGGACGATGTCTTTACAAACGTCTTATCAAAAGTTAAAGGTAGGATATGATTATGATTGATCTGATTGAACGATTCGAGGCATTTACAACATCTGTCACCAAGGCGTATAAGTGTATCCAAAAAATCAAGCTTACTGAAACAGAACGTATGGGATTAAAAGCTAGCCATGTGATGTATCTCTACTATCTCGGTAAAAATCCAGAAGGACTAACAGCGACTCAGCTATGTAAACTTTGTATAGAAGATAAGGCGGCTGTCTCAAGAACGATGGTGGATTTAACTGAAAAAGGATTAGTCAAGCCGGTTGAGATCGATTCAGGACGCAAATATCGTACCAAAATGGTGCTAACAGCAGAAGGTAATGAGATAAATAAACAATTGAATCAGGTGATAGCAGAGGCTGTTAGCCAAGCTTCTAGTAACCTTAGCGAGACTGAACGTGAACATTTCTATCACGTATTCTTCCAGATTACAGATCATCTTGAAAAGATTTGCGATTCATTACAACAGAAATAAACGAACTAAAAAAAATAACAGTTCCAAATGGAGCTGTTATTTTTTATTTTAGCCTATCATTTAATGACATGGTTGATATGACGATTAAAACCAATCTGAGCGATACCAATCTGTTATAGACACTTTTTCATCCAGTGTCCTAATTTTTTCTAGTTCATCCTTTGATAGGTTAAAGTCAAAAATAGAAAGATTCTCTTTCAATCTGTGTTCACTGGTTGTTTTTGGAATGGCTGATACCCCATTCTGGATTAGAAAACGGAGTGCAATCTGTGCCGGTGTTTTATGATATTGCTCTGCGAGTTCTACAAGAATCGGTTCGTTGAGTAAATTCTTTTTCCCATTAGCCAAAGGACTCCATGCTTGCATCTTAGTTCCATGCTTTTCAAGTTCTACTTGTAACTCATGTTGTGTGAAATAAACATGGGACTCCATTTGATTGACAGCTGGAATCACGCCACACGTTTCAATAAATTCACGGTAGCACTTCCAATTAAAATTTGAAATTCCAATGGCTCTTGCTTTTCCACTTTGATAGGCTTCTTTGATCGCTTGATACATCTCATACGATTCAACATAAGGTTCATGAAATAACAATAGATCAACATAATCAAGTTGTAATTTTTTTAATGAATCGTCAATATCTCTTTTCGCTTTTTCATAACTATTGCTACTACGACATAGCTTTGTGGTGATAAATAGCTCGTTTCTGTCAATACCACTTTTGATAATCGCTTGTCCGACTGTCTCTTCATTATGATACATTCTTGCTGTATCAATTAAGCGATAGCCGACTTCAATCGCCTTCTTGATAACTTCAATCCCGCTATCTCCCTGTAGATTAACGGTTCCAAGTCCTAATAGTGGCATTCGTACTCCATTATTTAGCTCAATATATTCCATGACTCTCTCCTTTTCATCTATCCATTAAAGCACTTATCAGACATTAACATTATGTCCTACAAGTGCGAATCATTACATACTTTCTTTAAAAATAGTTGAAATTTCTTCAGGTGTTAGCGTTTTGTATCCACCTGGAAGAATAATTGTTGAATGAACAAGTCCTTCTAGCATCTCGTCTGTCACACCAAGATCCGTGATATTCATCACTAGACCAAGTTCTTTCATCCAGTTTTCCATTGCATTAAGTCCTTCTGCTGCGACTTGTTCCTTTGTTTTTCCTTCTACTTTAACATCCCACACGTTAGTCGCAAATCTGACAAACTTATCGAGTCCATATGACATGATATATCGATAATAGGCTAAAGATACAGCCGATAACGTCATTCCATGAGTGGCATCGGTATAAGCCCCAACCGCTTGCCCAAGCATATGAACCATCCAGTCGGTTGATTTTCCTTTAGCCACTAACGTATTGAGTGCCCATGTTGACGTCCACATAATGTTACTTCTTGCTTCGTAATTATTTGGATCTTGAATGGCGATACGACTTGAATGAATTAACGATTTCATTAAACCTTCACTGATATAATCACTTGTATTGTCATCAGCTCCTGAGAAATACTGTTCACAAATATGATTCATAATATCATAGAAACCTGCCACCATTTGTGTTTTTGGAAGTGTTAAGGTATAGTTTGGATTTAAGATTGAGAATTTCGGATTAACATTTTCACCAAAGACATGACCAATCTTTACTTTTTGTTCATGATTTGTAATAACAGTTCCACCATTCATTTCAGAACCTGTTCCAACCATTGTTAAAACGCATCCAACCGGTACGATTTCACAGCTCACATCTTCAAAACGGATAAAGTATTTATCCCATGGATCTTCATCACAGTGAATCGAAACCGAGACCGCTTTGGCATAGTCACATACTGAACCCCCACCGACAGCTAAAATTAAATCTACTTTATGATCTCTTGCGATGGCTACACCCTCGCGAAGTTTTTCAATCGTTGGATTTGGCATAACCCCTGGTATTTCTGCAATATTTTTTCCACTATCCTTTAAAATATTAATGACCTCATCATAAATACCATTTTTCTTAATTGATCCACCACCGTAGACAAGTAAAATATTTGAACCATAGTTCTCAAGCTCAGTACTTAGATTATGAAGTGATTGATCTCCAAAATACAGTTTGGTTGGGTTACAATATGTAAAGTTTCCTAATATTATTTCTCCTTCTTTCTTTTTAAATTTGATGAGCGACTCATCAATTGAAATCTATTCTAATTATTATCTTCGTTGTTTTGGTGAATTTATTTCAAATTTGTCTTAAAAAAGTTTTCTAACTTATCAAATGGAATTCGATCCACTCGATCATATAAATCAATATGTTCAGCATCTTTTACGACATAGAGTTCTTTTGGTTCTAGAGCTTTCTCATAGATCATTTCTGAGAAGAATTTAGAATGTGCACAATCTCCGATCACTAACAGAATTGGTCTTGGAGAGATTTCATGAACAAAGGCTGTTAAATCGGTATTTAAGAAAGCTAAATCACTGGTTGTCGTAAAGCCACCTCTTGCGTTTGGATGATGCCCTCTTTTGGTGGCATAGAATCTAAACCATTCTGCCGTCGGCTCTTGCAGATTTGCTGGTACGACCTCTAAGGCTTCTTCTGGGAAAAATGGAATGTATTCTGGAGATCCTTTCTCAAAATCTTCCCATCTCTTCAACGATAATTTTTGCTTCGTCTCTTCTAATTGCTGCTTATCTAACATGTCACGTACTGCTGATGTCATGACATACATACTGCAGGTTGCGATTGCTTTAATTCTAGTATCGACCTGTGCAGCAGATAACGCAAATCCACCTGATCCACAGATTCCAATGGCACCGATCTTTTCACGGTCCACATACGAAAGTTTAGTTCCAATAAAATCGACTGCTGCGCTGAAATTTTCGGTGAAAATTTCAGGTGATGAAACATTTCTAGGTTCTCCAGCTGATTCTCCCATAAAGGATTGATCGAAAGTTAGCACAACAAATCCTCTCTTTGCTAGTTCATTGGCATACACACAAGGACCTTGTTCTTTAACACCACCATAAGGAGCTCCAACAATCAGAGCTGGATGTTTCTTGCTTAAATCAAGATTTTTCGCTTTATAAACATCTGCAGCAATCGCTAGACCATAACGATTATTGTATCTAACGTGCTCTCTTTCAACTTGTTCACTTAATTTTGCAATATAATGACAGGCCATTAGTGATTCCTCCTACTTTTCTATCCAGTCATCGCTATCAACAACTTAAATGATCAGAGACTTAACAGGGTGATTAGTTAATCCACATCTCAGTATTTGGATGACTTTATGATTACTATAACACTTAAAGTTAACTCTAAGACAAGAGGTGTTTTTAAAATAAATAAAAAATCAAGCCGTCTCATTACGACCTGATTTTCTCGATTTAATCTTCAAATGTTTTAGTGATTTCTTTTAGGTATTGAATGATTGGGAGATGTTGTGGGCACATGCGCTCACACTTTTTACAACCAATACAGTCTGATGCTTTGCCATGTGTTTGGGTGTAATTGAGATAAGCTTCTTTTTGCGTGGTATCACTGTTATAAAGTATGAAATACGATGGAATGGCAATCTTTTTCGGGCATCCTTCCACACAATACTGACAATTCGTACAGGGGATGAAGTCTTGGTTTTGAATGATTTGAGTGGCAGTCTCAACAATTTTAAATTCTTCCTCATTAAAGGGCACGAAGTTTTGCATGTAGGCTGTGTTATCTAATAATTGTTCCAGATTTGACATCCCACTTAGTACCATCATCACGTTAGGAAGACTTGCCGCATATCTAATAGCCCATGATGCCACCGAATTCTGTGGATTAACTCCTTTAAACAACGCTTCAACCGGTTTTGGAACTTGGGCCAATGTCCCACCTTTAATCGG
>NZ_JAGAVR010000098.1:0-28729 GCF_017941855.1 Turicibacter sp.
CACCTAAGGATCAAAAAGATTTCAGTACTGAGACTCATTTATAATAGTGAAATATATTTCTGTTTGTATATAGAATAAAAAATTATAACAAACATTAATCCCTATGGAAGATTTAAGATTTTGGCTCTGTTAGACGAAAATGTTGTTTTTAATACTTCATTCGCTTAAAGCAAAGATCACCTTTAAAAATTCTTAGTTAAAATCATTGCTATTAAGCATTTTTACCCACCAACAAAATTGTCTAACACAGCGAAGATTTTTAAAAAAATGGGGATAAAATAGAGATTAATTGGGAATCATAAAGTGGAAAACTCATTTGAGGGAGCTATGTTTATGGTCGTTATTGTATTTTTGATTTTATCTATTTTAATTTTGTTTTTATTTTTTGTGAATAAAATTCGTGTGACACAAATTAATCCATCTAATTTATTTAATTGGATGAAGTGGTATGCTTTATTTTTAGTTGTTTATTATGTTCTATCTTCTAATCAATATTATATTGATGGGATGAAGCAACCCTTTATGGATATCATTAATCTAAGTGTCTTAATCATTATTTCGTTTGGAATGATACTGTATGTTCAACAATATTGTATTGAAAAAGAACGAGAGCAAAAACTTAAAGAATTGGCAGTAGCTTATGCTTTGATGGAAAATGAACTTCGTCAAAAGGAAGCTGATTCTATTAATAAAAATTAAGAAGATAGTTTAAAACTATCTTTTTTTAGTTATATAATAAGTATTATGACAACTTGGAGGAGAAATCATGACTACAATTAAAATAGATCAACAATTAAAAGAAAAAGTTCCGGGATATTGTTTAGCGGTTATGTCATTTGAAATGACGGTTAAACCAACAGATGACGCATTAAAGAATGAAATGTTAGAGATGGAAAAAGACGTGATGAATCGATTAACTCTTGAAACGTTATTAAAAGAACCACGTATTGCTGCAGCTCGTAGTGGGTATAAGGCATTAGGTAAGGACCCATCACGTTATCGTTTATCAACTGAAGCACTTCTTCGCCGTTTAATTAAAGGAAGTGGTCTATATTTTGTAAATAATGCAGTTGATATCGGAAATGTTTTATCTGTTAAAACTCAAAGAAGTGTCGCAGTTCTTGACCTTGATAAAATTCAAGGAGATGTGCTGATTCGTATAGGAAAAGATGAGGCTTACGAAGGGATTGGCCGTGGCCAAATTAATATCGAAAATATTCCAGTCTATTGTGATGAGATAGGACCTTTTGGGACTCCGACATCTGATACGCCAAGAACTCGTATTACGGAAGAGACGAAAAAGATTTTATTATTTATTACATCGTTTAATGGAACTGATGGATTGGAAGAAGATGCGAAGTTGGCACAGGATTTATTTACTAAGTATGGCGAAATGATGAATTTATCAATGGATTTAGTGGAATAATGATACTATCTAAAGTAGACTTATGATATAATCTAGAAATGGATTTTTATTTTATAAAAAGGAAATTTTTGAATCTTAGCGAGGTGTTTTTATGGAAATGGTCAATGAAAATTCAAACTTCATTAAGACGATTATGAAAGAGGATTTAGAAAGTGGTAAACATAAAGAGATTATTACACGTTTCCCACCAGAACCAAATGGTTACTTACATATCGGACATGCGAAAGCGATTTTAACAAATTATTTATTAGCTAAAGAATTTGGCGGAAAAATGAACCTTCGTTTTGATGATACAAATCCTGTAAAAGAAGATGAAGAATATGTTCAAGGAATTATTAACGATATTAAATGGTTAGGTGTAGAGTATAACCAATTATTATTCGCTTCTGATACTTTTGATAAAATGTATGAACATGCAATCGATTTAATCAAAAAAGGTAAAGCTTACGTTGATGATCAAACTCCTGAACAAATGCGTGAAAATCGTGGAACATTAACTCAACCAGGAGTTGAATCTCCATACCGTAATCGTACAGTAGAAGAGAATCTAGAGTTATTTGAAAATATGAAAAATGGTCTTTATCCAGATGGTTCTCGTGTACTTCGTGCAAAAATTGATATGGCTTCACCTAATATGAACTTACGTGACCCTGCTTTATATCGTATTTTACATACAGAGCATCATAATACAGGTAATAAGTGGTGCATTTACCCAATGTATGACTATGCTCATCCACTTGAAGATGCATTTGAAGGAATTACTCACTCTTTATGTTCATTAGAATATGAGGATCACCGTCCACTTTATGATTGGGTAATTGAAAATTGCGAAACAGAAGCTAAACCTCGCCAAATTGAATTCGCTCGTTTAAACATGAAAAATACAATCATGTCAAAACGTTATTTAAAACAATTAGTTGATGAAGGGATTGTTTGTGGATGGGATGATCCACGTATGCCAACAGTTGCAGGACTTCGTCGTCGTGGATATACAGCAGAAGCTATTACCAACTTCATTCAAGAAGCGGGATTATCTAAAGCGGTTAGTACAATTGATCCACAAATGTTAGAACACTTCATCCGTGAAGATTTAAAATTAAAAGCGCCTCGTACAATGGCAGTGTTAAAACCTTTAAAAGTTGTAATTACAAACTATCCAGAAGGACAAGTTGAATATCTAGACGCTGAGATTAATCCAGAAGTTCCTGAAATGGGAATGCGTAAAATTCCATTCTCTCGTGAAATTTATATTGAACAAGAAGACTTCATGGAAAATCCAGTTCCTAAATACTTCCGTTTATTCCCTGGAAATGAGGTTCGTTTAAAACACGCTTACTTCATCAAGTGTACAGATGTGATTAAAGACGAAGAAGGTAATATCACTGAAATTCATGCGACATATGATCCAGAAACAAAATCAGGATCAGGATTCACAGGACGTAAAGTAAAAGGAACAATTCACTGGGTAGATGCAACACACAACATCCCAGCAGACTTCCATTTATACGAACCATTATTAATCGAAAATGAAGAAACAGAAGGATTACCATTCTTAGAGCGCATCAATAAAAACTCTGAAGAAATCGTACAAGGATTCGTAGAAGAAAACATGAAAGATGTAAAAGGACACGACAAATTCCAATTCTTCCGCCATGGATACTTCAACGTGGATCCAATCCGCACAAAAGACGGAAAACTATCATTCAACCGAATCGTATCATTAAAATCAAGTTTTAAATTATAAAGCTGTGGCAGTGGACTTACCGCCTGTAATTAAGCTTTTTATATAGAAAACACGCTCTACATGAGCGTGTTTTCTTTTAGACGAAGTCTCTATTGTTGGACAGGTATCGAAGCCCACAGCTAAGTTTATATAAGGCCACGTTCATTGAACGTGGTTTTTTTTCTAAAGTGCTTAATCACTGATGGGGAGGGCCCATTATGTGAAGTATTAATCTTTATCTTTAATGATGTGTATGAAAAACACAGAGGGTGAATAAAACTGTAGAGGTTCCTCAATGATTGTCGAAGATAATCTACTACTTAATGGTCAGGGGAATTAGCATTTGGTCGAGGTCTAAAATCTTAGAATTCGTGTCGTCAATTCTAAGATTTGCATTATTCTAGTTGAGCTTTTTTATTAGGGGGGAAGTTTATAGGAAATACGAGTTTTAAAAGTTAAGATCACGTATAAAATAAGTGTTTTTTTAAAATTTAAATAAGTATAAATTTATCAATGTTTGGATGTGAATCTAATTTATCAAAAGTTGAATAAGGAATCTGAAATAACTGTAAAATAATAAATATGTCTCTTTTCTAAATTTATTCTCAAAAAATGGCTGAACTTGAACATTTGTTTGTTTAATTTGATAGCTAAAATTGTTATAATAAAACAGAATGTCTTTAAATATGAAATAATTGAAATTTTTATATATAAGACTAAATAATTTTTAGAAGGTTAAAAAATTTTTACTTCTGCTTACTAACGGAGGATCATTCTTTGATGTAGGGAATTTATTCCTAGCAGTTGGGGAATGTGTTATCACACACTTAAATCCCTTAGACTATAGGACGTCTTACTATGAAAGCTAAGACTGAGTATAAAAATGTTAAAAAATTATATGTTTGAATATAGAGGTGAAATGATGAATCATTTATTACAGAATATGAATCCACAGCAAAAACAGGCAATTGAGACAACTGAAGGTCCATTACTTGTTATGGCAGGAGCTGGTTCAGGAAAGACACGTGTTTTAACGCATCGTATTGCTTATTTAATGTCTGAAAAATTAGTAGCTCCGTATAATATTTTAGCAATTACGTTTACGAATAAAGCTGCACGTGAAATGAAAGAGCGTGTGGAAAAACTAATTGGTGATCGTGGAAAAGATGTTTGGATTTCAACATTCCACTCGATGTGTGTACGTATTTTACGTCGCGATATCGATTTAATTGGATATGATTTAAACTTTGGAATTTTAGATGATACAGATCAATTAAGTGTCATTAAAACAGTTATGGAAGAATTAAACTTAGATCCAAAACGTCAGTCGCCTAAATACTTTTTAAATCAAATTAGTAATGCGAAGAATGAACTAAAAACACCTCGTGATTTACGTAAGGAATTTGAAAATGAAGATGTTATTCGTGTTTATGAAAAATATCAACAAGTATTATTTAAAAATAACCGTGTTGACTTTGATGATTTATTAATGTTAACTGTTCATTTATTTGAAAGAGAGCCTGAAGTTTTAGCATTCTATCAAAACAAATTCCAATATATCCATATCGATGAGTATCAAGATACAAATAATGCTCAATATACCATCGTTAAGATGTTAGCTAAAAAGTTTAGAAATATTTGCGTTGTAGGAGACTCTGATCAGTCAATTTATAGTTGGCGTGGAGCGAATATTGAAAATATTTTATCATTTGAACATGATTATCCTGATGCAACAGTTGTTCTACTTGAGCAAAACTATCGTTCAAAACAAATGATTTTAAACGCAGCTAATGATGTTATTAAAAATAATAGTGGACGTCGTGATAAAAAATTATGGTCTGATCGTGGTGTTGGTGATGTTATTGAATATTACCGTGCAACAGATGGTGATGTAGAAGCGACTTATGTAGCAGACAAAATCTCTTATATGCACCGAGATGCACATGAATACCATGAGTTTGCTGTATTATATCGAACAAACTCTCAATCACGTGCGATTGAACAGGCGCTACTTCGTCAAAATATTCCTTATCGTTTAGTTGGTGGACAAAGTTTCTTCAAACGTAAAGAGATTAAAGATTTAATGGCCTATCTGCGATTAATTTTAAATCCTGATGATGATTTATCATTTGCACGCGTCGTTAATGAACCAAAGCGTGGAATTGGGGCAACGTCTGTGGATAAACTTAAAGTTTTTGCAGCTGAGTCTGAACTATCATGTATGGCAAGTATCCAAGATGCAACAGGTGTTATTCCTAAAGCAACATTAAATAAAATGATGGATTTTAAAACAATGATTTATATGATGCGTATGGAAATGGACACGTATTCAATGGTTGAATTAATTGATATGGTTCTTGAGCGTACAGGTTATTTACAAATGTTAAAAGATGAAAAAACAATTGAAGCAGATAGCCGTATTGATAACTTAGAAGAGTTTAAATCGATGGCAGGTCACTTTGAGGAGCAAGAATTAGATTTAATTTTAGCTGAAGAAGAAAGTGAAGAACGTGCTGAAGATTTACCAACATCAGTTAAATTAACGATTTTATTAAATGATTTAATGTTACAAACGGATGTTGAAACGGAAGAAGAATCAAATGAATCAAAAGTAACACTTATGACCATTCATGCTGCAAAGGGTCTTGAGTTCCCTGTTGTTTTCCTTTGCGGATTTGAAGATGGCGTCTTCCCACTACGTTCTGCGATTGAAGAAGGAGCCGATGAATTAGAGGAGGAGCGTCGATTAGCTTATGTGGCGATTACGCGTGCGGAAGATATTTTAATTATTACAAACGCACAAAGTCGATATCAGTATGGAAATCGTACAGCGAATCCAGAGTCAATGTTTATTCGTGAAATTAGTGAAGAGTATTTAAATAAAACAGGTGTTCAATCACGCCCACGTCCTTCATTTAGTTTAAGTGAAGTATTAGAGCCTAAAAAAGAAGAGCCGAAGCGTAACATTAAAACTATTAGCTTAAACAATAATGCCTCTTGGAATAGTGGCGATAAAGTGGAACATGAATCATTCGGTGAAGGCGTTGTCGTAGGAGTTAAAGGAGAAGTCGTTTCAATTGCTTTTAGTGCTCCGCACGGCATTAAAAAGTTGATGGGATCACATCCTGCTTTGAAAAAACGTTCTTAATGAGTCATGATTAAACATATAAAGAAGAGTAAATATGAGTAACGGAGGATTAGTCATGGAAAAACTTCGAATTGAAGAGTTAACAAAGCTTTTAACACAGTATAACCATGAATATTATGTATTAGATAAACCGAGTGTTAGCGATCGTGAATACGATCGTTTAATGCAGGAATTAATGGAACTTGAAGAAAAGCATCCTGAACTTAAGTCTAATACCTCTCCAACGGTTCGTGTTGGAGGAAAGGTTCTAGAAGGATTTAATAAAATTGAACATGAAAAACCGATGTTATCTCTTTCAAATGCTTTTAATGAGGGTGACTTACGTGATTTTGATACACGAGTTAAAAAAGTATCGCCAAAAGCAACATATGTTTGTGAATTGAAAATCGATGGATTAGCCGTGACGCTACATTATAATAATGGAGCCTTTGTTAAAGGGGCAACACGTGGGGATGGGGTCATTGGAGAGGATATTTCGGAAAACTTAAAAACAATCAAAACAATTCCTCTTCATATCAATAATAATCAACCGCTTGAAGTACGTGGTGAAGTTTATATGTCAAAAGCGACGCTTGAGAAGTTAAATGAAGAACGTGCTGCTAAAGGAGAAGAGTTATTTGCAAATCCTCGTAATGCAGCCGCAGGTTCGCTTCGTCAATTAGATTCACGTATTGCGGCAAAACGAAACTTAGCAATGTTTTGTTACGCGGTTCCGAGTGCGGCTGATTTAGGTTGTACAACACATGAGGAGAGCTTACAAAAAATTTCTGAACTTGGTTTTAATGTAAATCCAAATCGTCAAGTCTGCGAAAATATTGATGAAGTCTTAGAGTACATTAACCGTTGGACAAATGCGCGTTTTGATTTACCGTATGAAATTGATGGAATTGTAATTAAAGTGAATCAATTACAGGAACAAGATAAGTTAGGAAACACAGTGAAGAGTCCACGTTGGGCGATTGCCTATAAGTTCCCAGCTGAAGAAGTTGAAACCATTTTAACGGATATTATATTTACGGTTGGTCGTACAGGAATGGTAACGCCTAATGCTGTGTTAGAACCGGTTCGTGTAGCGGGAACTCGAGTTTCTCGTGCAACGTTACATAATGAAGATTATGTGACATCACGAGATATACGTATTAATGACCGTGTCATTATTCGAAAAGCAGGAGAAATTATTCCTGAGGTTGTAAAGCCAGTCATTGATGCGCGTAATGGCGATGAAATACCATTTGAAATGATTTCAACTTGTCCACGTTGTTCTAGTGAATTAGTTCGTGAAGCAGGTGAAGCGGATTATTATTGTTTAAATATTGATTGTCCTGCGCGAATTGTTGAAAGTTTAAGTCATTTTGTTTCTCGTGATGCGATGAATATTGATGGACTTGGAATCAAAGTAGTCGAGCAGTTATTTGAACATAAATTAATTGAAAATGTTGCAGACATTTATCGCCTAACAAAAGAGCAATTATTGCCTCTTGAACGTATGGGAGATAAAAAAGCAACGAATCTATTAAATGCAATTGAAGCAAGTAAAGAAAATAGTTTAGAGAAATTATTATTTGGACTTGGAATTCGTCATGTTGGAAGTAAGACAGCTAAGGTTCTAGCAACTCAGTTTGAAAATATGGATTCGTTAATGGATGCAAAATTTGATGACTTTAAAGTAGTAGCAGAGGTCGGAGATGTTATTGCAAATAGTATCGTTCATTATTTCTCTCAAACGGCTAATGTTGAATTAATTGATCAGTTAAAAGAACTAGGATTAAATATGTCATATAAAGGGGCCCGTTTAGCTGATGCTAATACAGAGCACGTATTCTTTGGGAAAACAGTCGTATTAACTGGAACACTTGAAACGTTATCGAGAAAAGAAGCAGGCATTAAATTAGAATCGCTTGGGGCGAAAGTTTCAGGAAGTATTAGTTCTAATACAGACTATTTAATCGCTGGAGCAAAAAGTGGTTCTAAATTAACCAAAGCGCAGCAATTAGGCGTGACAGTATTAGATGAAGCAACGTTTTTATCGATGATGAATGAGTAGGAGGGGCTAAAAATGAAAAAAATTTATTTAAGATTTTTAAGTGTTTTTGTACTTAGTATACTATTAGTTGCCTGTTCAAAACCTCCAGTTCCAGCAGTACAAGAGGAGAATATTTCGCAAGTGGCTCCAACCAAACAAACATTATCTAATGATGCGACAGAACAGTACTATCGTACGATTATTCCATATGTTTCAAGTCCAACTCGTGGATTAGTTTACTCTTATTTAGCTAATAAATATGATATTGAAGAGATGGAGCTTTCGTTAATGCGTTATTCTCAGTCTTATTTCAATACGAATGAAGTTTATTTCCAAGAGGGACAGTATTTAACAAAACCTGTTGTGAAACAAATGTTAGCAAAGAAAAAAACGCAAGCAGAGTTAGAGCAAGCGTTAGCTGAAGATGATGAATATGTTGATTTAGGCTTAAATCCTTCAACTGGTGAGACAATTGAAATTAATGGTCTGACCATAAATCCTGTTTATTTATCATATTTACTAGAACAAGATTATGTTGTACTCGAGGGTGATCAAACAACGTTAAAAGGTGTTTCAATTGGACTGGCGTTAAATCCTTATCAAACATGGAAAAATGAAGAATTAGGATATACACAAACCGTTGTCCTAGAAGAAGAAGAACTAATTGCAAAAGGAAAAGAGATTGCTCAACATGCCATTGATATTTTGAGAACTCAAGAAGGTTTTGAAAATGTTGATATCATGGTCGGATTGTATGTTCTACAAGAACAAAGTGCAGTCGTTCCAGGGCGTATGGTAGCTAAAACATTAGTTTCATCAGGCTCAAGTAAAATTAAAAACTGGGATAGTGTTAATGAACAATACTATTTATTACCAGATAGTAAAATTCAAGAAATTGATTATGAGTTATCTGAACAGTTTGTCAAGTTCAAAGATACAATCAAAGAATATTATCCTCACTATTATGGAGTAATCGGAGTCGCTCATTATGTTGATAATAAGCTAGATAATTTAGAGATTACTGTCAATATTGATTTTTATGGATTAGCTGAAAAGCTATCATTCCATCAGTTGTTAGCACAGTTAATGAATGAGACATTCTCTAATTATTATGATATTACAGTCGTAGTGCGTTCAACTGAAGAAATTTTCGGAATTTTAACCCGTAATGCTAATGAAAAAGATATAGACGTAAATTTAATTAATTGGGAGTAAGAAGATCTAACAGAAGAATGTATACTAATTCATAAAATGAGAATTTTATTTTTATTTCTATTAGAGAGATTGAGTAAATGAAATAGAGGGATGAAATGAAACGATTAATTTGGCGCTTGACTATGACTTTTTGGGCTTTGTTCGTCGTCGTAGTTTGTGCTTTTTGTGTCAATTTTTATTTAAATTATGAAAAAAGTTATTCACAGAAATTATTAGAAATCGATCGTAACTTAAATACTATTGGTGAGGAAATTAATGATACCTTAACCAAATATACGAATTTAACATTGTCAGTTGGAAGTGTAATTGAGGGGTTTTATGAGAGTTCGTATCAGGTATATCAAACTTTGCCAGATTATCAGATTAATATGATCTTGCAAGAAATAGAAGAATCTAATACAAAAATTTTAACAGACGATAACGTGTTAAGATTAGCTTATCTCCAAACCTTTAAACAGTTGGATATTATTTTGTCAGATTTACAGGAAATGTATATGGAACAATATAATCTTTGCGATTTTGAATTAGTACCTTATTCTAATTCAAATCAATTAGAAGATGAGTTAAAGACGATTGATTATATAGATAAAATAGAGTTGACAAATGGTGTGACTATATTAGAGATTGACAAGGATAATCAACGTCTTGGAAGGACTTATAAAGAAATCCACTACAAGGGAAATCCTATTGGATATATCATGCTAGAGTATTTGGCTCATTATGTAGATATTCCGCTAATTTCGACAATGGATAATATTATTTATTACATCGGAAATAATGTTTATATTCAAAGTGATAGTGCTGATTTAGAGATGGTTGAAGAGTTATCTACCGATAATATCGAGCTAGTTATCAGAGAGTTAACAAATAAGGGGTATTATGTGAGTCGCTTTAGTCCAGCAGATGAAATTGTTAAAATGGTTCATTTTTATTCAACAGCTGAACTACAGGAAATGGTATTAAGGCAAACGATTAGTTTATTTGAGTTTAGTACTATTTTATTGATTATTTTATTCTTATTTGTATCCTATTTACTTTTTATCTTGATCATTAGACCTTGTTATTTATTAGTTGACTATGTAAGACGATGTGGAGAAGGAGATTATACAATTCCACCTGGTATTAACTCGAGTTGGCGTTTTTCATTTGTAAGAATTAGAAATGCTTATTTAGAGAATGAACGTTTACTGGCCGTAAAAGATAATCAAAGTCAGGAACTTGAGTATGCTTGGAAAAAAGCATTAGTTGCTAATCAGGCTAAGACACATTTCTTAGCAAAAGTATCACATGAATTGAAAACACCATTAAATGCGATAAAAGGATATATTCAGTTATTAAAATTAAGTATTGATAATCCAAAACAGTTAAGACAAATTGAAATAATTGATCATTCAAGTGATTTATTATTAAAACAAGTCGATGAATTATTAGACTTCTCTGTAATAGAGGATGGAAAAGTGAAATTAGAAATTGATACGATCGACTTATTCCAAACAGCGCATGTCATTGAAGAATTATTTATTATTAATACGAGTAAGAAAAGTCTTGATTATGTCGTAAATATCGATGAACAAATTCCTTCTGTTTTATATGGTGATGAAGCAAGGATTAAACAAATTATTATTAATTTGATGTCAAATGCTTTAAAATTCACAGAGCATGGCAAAATAGAAGTTAGTTTTGATTTAGATTATCAAACAGAAACTGAAGTTTACTTGAGTATACGAGTTAAAGATACTGGGAAAGGAATTGCTGAAAATAAGTTAAATTCTATTTTTGATTCCTTTACACAAGAAAATAACTCTATTTCTAGACAGTTTGGTGGTACAGGGCTTGGATTAAGTATTTCAAAACGATTAGCTGAAGTAATGGGAGGGAATCTGATTGTAGAGAGTAAAGTGAATGTTGGTTCAACATTTACACTGTTTTTACCTTTATCAAAAATTCCAATCATTATCGAAGATTAAATGCTGAATATGGTTTTAAAAATTATGAAAAACATTTTTGTTTAGATATAGAAAGAATGAGGTGAATCTCATCATGAATGATAAAATTATCGTAAAAGGTGCTAGAGAACAAAACTTGAAAAATATAGATGTTGAAATTCCACGTAATCAGTTAGTTGTTTTAACTGGTTTATCAGGTTCTGGTAAATCATCACTTGCCTTTGAAACGATTTACGCAGAAGGTCAACGCCGATATGTGGAAAGTTTATCGGCTTATGCCCGTCAGTTTTTAGGCAATATGGAAAAGCCAGATGTAGACTCTATTGAGGGATTATCTCCAGCTATTTCGATTGATCAAAAAACAACAAATCGTAATCCTCGTTCAACAGTAGGAACAGTTACAGAAATTTATGATTATTTGCGCCTACTATTTGCTCGTATTGGAAAACCTGTGTGTCCCGTTCATGGTGTAGAGATTAAAGCTCAATCAGTTGAACAAATGGTTGATCGTCTATATGAATACCCAGAACGTACAAGAATGCAAATTTTAGCTCCCATGATTGTAGGTAAAAAAGGAACACATGTTAAAGTGTTTGAACAGTTAAAAAAAGATGGTTATGTTCGCGTCCGTGTTGATGGTGAAATGAGAGATTTAGATGATGAAATCGAGTTAAATAAAAATAAAAAGCACACAATTGAAGTCGTTGTTGATCGTATTGCAATAAAACCAGATTCAAGTGCTCGTTTGGCAGATTCATTAGAGACTGCTTTAAAACTTGGAGCAGGAAAAGTATTAATCGATGTGATAGGAGAAGAAGAATTAGTATTTAGTGAACACTTCTCTTGTCCTTATTGTGATTTCTCTGTTGGTGAATTAGAGCCTCGTATGTTTTCATTTAACTCCCCATTTGGAGCATGTCCAGAATGTAGTGGTCTTGGTGTTCAGAAAAAAATTGATGTGGACTTATTAATTCCAGATCCAAAATTATCAATCGCACAAGGTGCTATTCGAGGATGGGAAAAGGAAGAAAATTATGCCCGTAAAATGCTAGATAACGTTTGTCGCCATTATGGAATTGATTTAGATAAACCATTCGAAGAGTTAACAGATAAAGAAAAACAAATTATTTTATATGGAACGACAGAACCGATTCATTTTTTATTAGAATCTGAGAGTGGGATAAAGCAAGAAAAATTTGATACTTATGAAGGTGTTGTTAATAATCTAGAACGTCGCTATATGGAAACTAATTCATCATTTATGCGCGAATGGATTGAAGGCTTTATGTCTGAATTAAAATGTAAAAAGTGTCAGGGTAAACGTTTATCGCAGCAAGCTTTATCTGTTTTAATTGATGGAAAAAATATTAATGATTTTACTGATCTTTCAATTCAAGAAGCATTAGATTTTATTGAAAACTTAAATTTAAATGATAAAGATAGATTAATTGCAAATTTAATTTTGAAAGAGATTACAGAACGATTAAGCTTTTTAGTTAATGTTGGATTAGATTATTTAACATTAAGTCGTTCAGCAGGATCATTATCAGGAGGAGAAGCACAACGTATTCGTTTGGCAACGCAAATTGGTTCACGTTTATCAGGTGTTTTATACGTGTTAGATGAACCTTCAATCGGATTACATCAGCGTGATAATGACCGTTTAATTGAAACATTAAAATCGATGCGAGATCTGGGAAATACGTTAATTGTGGTTGAACATGACGAAGATACAATGATGGCATGTGATTATTTAATCGATATTGGTCCTGGTGCAGGGATTCATGGTGGAGAGATTGTAGCCGCAGGTACCCCTGATGAAGTGATGAAGAATGATAAATCTATTACAGGACAATACTTAAGTGGAAAGAAACAGATTTTCCTTCCAAAAGAACGTCGAAAAGGAAATGGG
The DNA here is from genome assembly GCF_017941855.1 of Turicibacter sp. Lineage (NCBI taxonomy): Bacteria > Bacillati > Bacillota > Erysipelotrichia > Erysipelotrichales > Turicibacteraceae > Turicibacter > Turicibacter sp. The sequence goes on from NZ_JAGAVR010000098.1 coordinate 13,394, forward strand.
AATTTTATTGAAGTCAAAGGTGCTTCTGAAAATAATTTAAAAAATATTAACCTTTCAATTCCAATGGGTGTTATGAATGTTGTAACTGGAGTATCAGGGTCGGGGAAATCAACGTTAATTAATGATATCTTATATAAATCAATTGCGACAAAATTATATCGTATGAAAGATAAGCCTGGCGCTCATAAAGAGATAAAAGGACTCGAATTTATTGAAAAAATTATTGATATTGATCAATCTCCTATTGGGAGAACGCCACGTTCTAATCCAGCAACGTATACGGGTGTGTTTGATGATATTCGAGATTTATTTGCGGCAACAAATGAAGCAAAAGTTCGAGGTTATCAAAAAGGACGTTTCTCTTTTAATGTGAAAGGTGGCCGTTGTGAAGCCTGTCGTGGCGATGGTTTACTAAAAATTGAGATGCACTTCTTGCCAGATGTTTATGTTCCTTGTGAAGTTTGTCATGGTAAACGATATAATCGTGAAACTTTGAGTGTCACGTATCGAGGGAAAAATATTGCCGATATTTTAGAGATGACAGTCGAAGATGCGTATCATTTCTTTGAACATCATCCCAAAATTGCTCGTAAATTGAAAACCTTATGCGATGTTGGATTAGGATATTTACAATTAGGACAACCAGCCTCTACTTTATCAGGAGGAGAAGCACAACGTGTTAAATTAGCATCAGAGCTTCATCGTCGTATAACAGATAAAACGGTATATATATTGGATGAACCAACAACCGGATTACATGTAGATGATGTCAGACGATTATTAAAGGTTCTTGAGAGAATGGTTGATGAAGGAGCTACTATTGTTATTATTGAACATAATTTAGATGTGATTAAGATGGCAGATTATATTATTGATTTAGGTCCTGAAGGTGGTAATCGTGGAGGAACGATTGTTGCTAAAGGAACGCCAGAAGAAGTTGCTAATGTAGAGGGGTCTTATACCGGTAAGTATTTGAAAAAAGTTTTAGAGCGAGATCGTCTAAGACAAAATAGATAGAAAATAAAAGAGAGCTTTTTCTTAAGGAAGAGGCTCTCTTTGTTTTTTTAATTCATCTTAAAACGGTCGATAATGCGCATTTCAGACAAAGTGTTCTAGAAAAATCAGGAAAATCATCGAAAAACGAACGAAATGTGTCCGAATCACTATACTTTTATGTTCTTTTTGTATAAAAAATGTATTAAACAAGAATTAGAAGCGGTGATAGTGTTGACCTTTTTTTTGACCTCGTGCTATGATAGGCGAGTCGTAAGCTCACGCTAGAAAGATTACTTGCTTGTTTATCGGACGTAAAGAAGGAGGTGAACTGTTGCTAAAATGAGCTTGGTGAATGATTATTCACTATAGTGTTTTAGGCAACAGGCGCATGAGATGAAACGAGACCTAATTGCATTTATTACAGCTTTATGCGTAATAGTGGTTGGTATCTACGCCGTCATGCAATCCAACTTGAAGGAAGTAAACATCAATGATAATGGAGAGCTAAGTACATTCACAACATATCAGCAAACCGTGGATGAGTTCTTAAAGGAACAAAAAATCAGAGTTGGAAATTTTGATGATATGAACGTGAGTTTTGATGATCGCGTTTATGATGGTATGGAAATTGATATTACAAGAGCACAACCTGTCGTAATTAACGATGGGGGAATTAAAACTCTTGTTATGACAACGGAACCGACTGTCGATGATGTATTAAAAGCTCGTAGTATCGAGCTAAGTACAAATGATGAAATTTCAGTTGCCAGAACTTCTCATGTAGAAGGTGATATGGAAATTGAAATTACCCGTGTTGAAAAAGAGTATGAATCTGTTTATGAAGAAATAAATTTAGATACTGAATATGTTTACACGGATGAACTTCCTAGTAATGAACAGGAAGTTTGGAATGAAGGAAGTCCAAAAGTAGTTGAGCACGTCTACGAAAAAGTTTATAAAAACGGAGATCACGTTGAACAAACTAAAGTAGCGACTAATGTAGTTGATGAAGGTCAACCACGCACAATTGCTGTTGGAACTGGAGCCATTACTTCATTTGTTGCCAATATGACAGCATATGATGTTCAAAGTGCTGGTGGAGGTTCACGAGTAGCATGTAAGCCGTATACGGATGTTAGTAATACGATTTACTATAATGATAGTGAATACGGACAACTTCGTATCGTAGCCGCAGGGAAAGATTATCCTTGTGGAACAATTGTTGACATTGATGGAATCGGAAAAGCAATCGTTCTTGACCGAGGAAGTGCTATCACTGGAAATGATTTAGATTTATTGGTCAATACCAACGCATGGGATTTTGGCCGCAAATACAAACAAACTAAAGTCCTCAGATTGGGCTGGTAATCTTTCATTTACGAGGCGTTATAGCCACTTAACAATTTTAATTGCTTGTAGAGGGATGGACAGTTAGTGAAAGTTCTTACGACAATCAATATCAAGGTCATTAGCTGAAGCATTAAAATGGTCATAACGTGACGCGTAAATATTCAAGAGTCTTCTAGATTTAACATGATTGTTAAAGCTAGAAGGCTTTTTTATTATATTAAAAGCCCTAGAAACAAATTGACATGAATTGCTAAAAGTGTTGTGATACGTTTGAGTTATGATACAATAATATTGACTAGACTTTGGAGGGAGTAGAATGAATCGGAAAGAAAATCTTAATCAGTCTGATCGAGAAGTTATTGATGAAAATAAAGTAATTGAAAATCTCTTAAATGGGGATGCTAAAAATGAAAAAAAACAATCGGGTAAAAATCGTTCAGGTACCGAAGTCATATATTCAAAACAAGTTGGGTGCTTTGATTTAAAGTCTATTTTAATTAATTTAATGATTTATACGATTGTTTTAATGGTGACAAGTGGATGGTTAGGTGGATTTTATTTAGGTAGCTTTTTAGATGCCTGTAACGCAGCCATTATAATGTCTATCTTAAATATAATCTTAAAACCTATCTTAGTCCTTTTAACGCTCCCATTAACCATTATGACTTTTGGATTATTCTATGTTTTTGTTAATGGATTTCTGTTAGTTATAGCTGATTATTTAATGGGACCAAGTTTTGAGATTACATCATTTGGTGTTGCTGTATTAGCTTCTATTTTCATTTCATTATTAAGGATGGCAATTAACCATTACTTTTTAAAAGAAGATACAATAAAAGTGAAATTGTAATCAAAACTAAAGATAAGTCGTTTTCTAAACGATAGCTCATAAAGATGAATAAAATTCATTAAAATTATTTGGTGGTGATAGGATGAATGTCGTAACAGTTGCAGATTTAGTTCAAGAATTAAAATTAGAAGTAATCACGAAAGAGATTTCATTAGATCGTAAAATTACAGAACAAATGATTTCACGTCCTGGAATGGAGCTTGCGGGTGTTATAGAATATTTTAGAGACAGTGCAAAACGCCGTGTTCAAATTATTGGAACAAAAGAATGGTTATATCTTCAAACATTAGATTCACAAACTCGAAAAGAAAGAGCTCGTGTTTTATTCACAGAAGATACCCCAGTTATTATTTTCTCTAAAAACTTTGAAATTCCAGAAGAAATGATGGAGTTAGCAAATGAAACGCAAGTGCCGATGTTAAGAAGTCAAAAAGAAACAACTGTTTTATTTACATCAATTTCAAATTATTTAGAGGAAGCTTTATCTCCAATTGAATCAGTACATGGGGTACTTGTTGACGTCAATGGGATTGGAGTTTTAATTACCGGAAAAAGTAGTATCGGGAAAAGTGAGACAGCTTTAGAATTAATTCACCGTGGTCATCAATTGATTGCCGATGATCGAGTAGATATTTATGAAAAAGAACCAGGATTAGTTGTAGGACGAGCGCCAGAATTATTACAACAATTTATTGAAGTTCGTGGGATTGGGATTATCAACGTGGTTGAAATGTTTGGTGCCCGTGCGTATCGTCATAAAAAACGCGTGACATTAATGATCGAATTAGAAGATTGGAATAATGAAAAAATTTATAATCGAATTGGATTATCAGATGAAACGACTCGATTATTCAATACAGACATTACGAAAATTACAATTCCTGTTCGTCCAGGACGTAGTATTGCCTCTTTAATTGAAGTAGCTGCGATGAACCATCGATTAAAAGTTATGGGGTATAACGCAGCAGAAGCTTTCACAAATCAATTAAATAGCTATATTCAAAATAAAAATAATCAATAAATGATTTAGAGGTGAGGACGTGCAGCCTCACTTTTCATGTAATAAGGAGGATAATATGGATCACTCAGCAATTGAACCGTTAAATCGTGTATTTTTACAATTGGGGCCCATTACTATTTATTGGTATGCAGTTTTGATTATGTCAGGGGTCGCAATCGGACTTTATCTTGCCATTCGTGAAGGGAAACGTATGGGGATTAAACCAGAATTCTTTTATGATTTAGTGACATTTGGCTTACCAATCGCTATTATTGGAGCTCGTATTTATTACGTCGCTTTTTCTTGGGATTATTACTCTGTCCATCCTGAGGATATTATTAAAATTTGGCAGGGAGGGATTGCAATTCATGGTGCAATTATAGCATCTGTTATTTTTGGATACTTCTTCTGTAAACGAAAAAATATTTCACTGTGGCTTATCACAGATATTGCAGCTGTCAGTTTCTTTATTGCTCAAGCGATTGGACGTTGGGGGAATTTTATGAATCAAGAGGCGCATGGTGGAGTTGTTCCAGGTGCAACACTTGATGCTCAACGAGAATTTTTGCATTCATTATTCATCCCAGATTTTGTGATCAATAATATGTATATTAACGGGGCATATTATCATCCAACTTTCCTATATGAATCACTTTGGAATGTGATTGGATTTTTAATTGCAATCTTTATCTTACGAAAACTAAGTAAATTATTAGTTGGAGAAATTGCAGCCTTTTATGCTATTTGGTATTCAATTGGTCGTTACTTTGTTGAAGGAATGAGAACGGATAGTTTGATGTTAACGGATACGATTCGTATGGCTCAATTTATTTCAATCATCACAGTTATAGCTGTTTTAATTGTTGTTGTTGCAAGACGTGTAATGAAAAAGAATTTGGTCACATATCGTAGTTTCTATTTAAAAAACTAAAAGGAGTCTAGACTCATGATTAAAGCTGTATTATTTGATTTAGATGGAACTCTATTAAATACAAATGATTTAATCATTAAATCATTTACAGACACATTTAAACACTATTATCCGAACCGTGAATTCACATATGAAGAAATTATCGACTGTATTGGTCCAACACTCGAACAAACAGCGATGAAATATTATCCACAAAACATTTCGGAAATGGTTGAGATGTATCGTCATCATTATGTGTTAAATCATGATGGATTAATTAAAATCTATCCTGGAATCGAAGAAATGCTTAAAGCTTTAAAAGCTTTAGGATTAAGATTAGTCATCGTCACATCTAAAAAACGTGATATGACGTTAAAGGCAATGAAACATACAAATATTTTAGATTATTTTGATTATATTATTTCATCAGATGAAGTCACGCAACCTAAACCCCATCAAGAACCGATTGAATTAGCATTAAAAAAGCTAAATCTTTTAAAAGATGAAGTTATAATGGTGGGTGACAATTCACACGATATTGAGTGTGCAAATCATGCATCAGTCAAAAGTATTGCAGTCGGTTGGGCATTAAAAGGTGCAGATTATTTGCGAGGGTTTAATCCGACTTATATAATTAATACTGCTGATGAACTAGTAGAAATTATTAAAAAGGAAGGTGTTCAATAATGGAAAAAGTATATGATGTTGCGATTATCGGAGCAGGGCCTGCTGGAATGACAGCTGCAATTTATGCAGCACGTGCGAGTCTTTCTGTTGTTATGATCGAACGCGGAGCTCCAGGTGGACAAATGGTTAATACATTCGAAATTGAAAATTATACAGGATTTGAAAAGATTTCTGGGCCTGATTTATCAATGAAAATGTTTGAACATTCTCAAGCAGCAGGAGCTGAATATGCATATGGTTACGTTGAAAATGTAACAATTGCGGAGGATGGAACAAAAGTTATCGATTGTGGAGATCATAAAGTTTACGCTAAAACAATTATCGTAGCAACAGGAACCAAACACCGTTTATTAAATGTACCAGGTGAACAACAATTATCAGGACGTGGAATTTCATGGTGTGCTGTTTGTGATGGAGCATTCTTTAAAGGGAAAAAAGTTGCAGTTATCGGTGGTGGAGATTCTGCAATCGAAGAAGCTATCTATTTAGCTGGATTAGTTGAGAAAGTAACGGTTATTCATCGTCGTGATGAATTACGTGCTCAAAAAATTCTTCAGCAACGTGCTTTTGCTGATGAAAAAATCGAATTTGTTTGGGATTCAACAGTAGAATCATTTGAAGAAGCTGATGGAAAATTAGGTGCCGTAAAAGTTAAAAATGTGAAAACAGGTGAAGTATCAACAGTTGAGGCAGCGGGAGCATTCATCTATATCGGATTAGATCCAATTACGGAGATGGTAAAAGATCTAGGAATTACAGATGAATCAGGGTATGTAGTCGTTGATCACGCCATGATGACGAAGATTCCAGGTGTCTTTGCAGCGGGAGATGTTATTAGTAAAGAATTACGCCAAGTTGTCACAGCAGTTAACGATGGAGCAATCGCTGCACAATCTGCCTTTAAATACATTGAAACAAATTTACGTTAATTAACGAATGAACTCTCGTTTCGTTTAATATATTTAAAAAGAAAACTTTAATTAAGTTTTCTTTTTTTATGCAATTGAAAGGATGAGAGAGATGGATTTACTTATGGATGCTTTCTTGGATACGGCTAAAGTTTGGCCACTTTTGTATATAGTGTACGCTATATTTGAATGGGTGGAACATAAGCAAATAAATTTATGTGCAAAGAAAGAATTAGGTCCAATCGCTGGAGCTTTAAGTGGATGTATTCCACAGTGTGGGGCATCGATTGCAGCATCGTCTTTATACTCAGGACGTGTGATTACATTAGGAACTTTGCTAGCAGTTTTTATCGCCACATCGGATGAGGCGATTCCATTGATGTTTACTCATGTTAATCAGTGGAAAATGATTGCGTTATTAGTCATAATAAAAGTGATTTATGCAAGTTTTGTTGGAATTCTAATTGATTTATTATGGAGAGGAGAAAGATCAGAATTATCCACAGTTTCTAGATACGAGTATCAAAAGGAGAAATCAATTTTTATAGAGGCATTTGAACGTTCAGTGAAGGTGCTAGTCTTTTTATTTATCATGACGTTTTTGATTAACTTGGTTATTTCCTGGATTGGAGAAGACACATTGGCACGGGTATTAATGACAACCTCTTATAGACAACCTTTTTTAGCAGCGCTCATCGGATTAATTCCTAACTGTGCAGCATCTGTTTTATTAACTGATCTTTATTTAAAAGGCATGATTACCTTTGGTTCTTTGTTAGCAGGACTTTGTACAGGTGTGGGGGCAGGATTGTTAACCTTATTTAAAATGAATAAGTTACTTAAAGAAAATTTAGTGATTATTGGATTACTTTACTTTTTTGGAGTTCTCATCGGATTGACTTTCCATATACTGATTATTGGAATTTAAAAATTGACGATGTTAGTCAGTTTTTTCTATTTTGCTATTTATATGATATAATAAGGAGTAATGAAGGAGGCTAACGAATGAGAGTTGTTCATAGTTTATTAGTGCAAGATGATCAAATTCTTCTTTTGTTTAAACCTAGTCGCCAAAAATGGTTTTTACCAGGTGGGAAAGCTGAGTTTGGGGAGAATATTATTCAAACTGGGCTACGTGAGTTTTATGAAGAAACAGGCCTACAATTGAAGCACGCAAAATTAGGTGCTATTACAACGGTTGTAGTTGAAGAAGAATTAGAAAAAAAAGAGTGGATGTTATATACCGTTAAAGCAACGGATTCAACTGGTGAATTAATTGAGGAAAACCGTGAAGGTTCATTAGCGTGGCATTCCCTTAAAGAAGTTGATGAATTACCGATGTTTGAAGGTGATCGTTTTATTATTAAGAAATTATTAGAGTCAGATCTGCCTATCGTTTCAACTCAAATTTATACACCAACATATGAGTTAATTGAACTGATTCAAAATACAGATGAATAATATTAAAAAGTGATAATAGAGTGAAAGAAGGGTGTCATAGTGAAAAAGATTAACTTATTAATTGTCACGGGAATGAGTGGAGCAGGAAAAAGTGTCGTACTGAATAGTCTAGAGGACGTAGGATATCATTGTATTGATAATTTTCCACCTATTTTATTGCCTAAATTAACAGATTTAATTTTGGGTACGAGTGAGCAATCAGTAAATTTAGCCGTTGTGATTGACTTAAGATCACTTGATTTTAACTCAATTGACGAGATGCTTTATTTCTTACAAGATAGTCATTTTGTTAATGTCCATGTTTTATACTTAGATGCAGATGATGCAACATTAGTAAAACGCTATAAAGAAACTCGAAGAACACACCCATTATCACGAGATACAAATTTATTAGATGGAATTGATAAAGAGCGAGAGTTGTTAAAGCCAATTCGAGATATTTCAGATGTTACAATTGATACAACGGGTCTAGCTGCTAAAGATTTAAAACAGCAGATTATTACAAAGTTTGGGGATTTGGATTCAGATTATTTTAGCGTCACATTCATGTCATTTGGATTTAAACATGGAACACCGATTGATACAGATATTATGTTTGATGTACGTTTTTTGCCAAATCCATTTTACATTGAAACATTACGTCCACAAACAGGACTTGATGATGGAGTTTATGAGTATGTGATGAGTTTTGAGGAGACAACAACCTTCTTAGCTAAATTAGTAGATTTATTACAATTTTTAATTCCTAAATATAAGGCTGAAGGAAAATCACAAGTGATCATTGGGATTGGATGTACTGGAGGTCAACACCGTTCAGTTGCAATTGCTGAATACTTGGCGCACGCTTTTGAAAATGATTATAAAACCAATTCAAAACACCGTGATATCCACCGAGCACATAAAAAATAAGGGGGCCTAAAATAATGGCAGAGTATGATTTAAGGGTAGCGGTAATCGGGGGTGGAACCGGGTTATCTACAATATTAAGAGGATTAAAGCGTTATCCAATCGATATTACAGCGATTGTAACAGTTGCCGATGATGGAGGAAGCTCTGGAAGTTTAAGAAGTGATTTTGATGTTCCACCACCAGGAGATATTCGAAATGTTCTAGTGGCATTATCGGAAGTAGAACCACTAGTGCAAGAACTATTTCAATATCGTTTTAAAGGTGAAACAGAATTAGCAGGTCATCCAACAGGAAATCTTTTAATTGCTGCAATGACAAATATCACAGGGGATTTTGCATCAGCGGTTCAAAAGTTAAGTGAAGTTTTAAAAGTTCGAGGAACAGTATTACCAGTAAGTAACACCCCGTTATGCTTGTGTGCTGAGTATGATGATGGTACAATCATTCAAGGCGAATCACTCATTCCTGTTGAAGATAAGAAAATTAAACGTGTCTATTATACAAATCCAGATGAGCCAGCACTAGATGAAGCTGTTGAAGCTATCATGGAGGCAGACTTAGTTCTTTTAGGCCCTGGAAGTTTGTATACAAGTATTATTCCTAACCTTTTGTTAAAACAAATAGCTGATGCAGTTGTTAAAACGGAAGCTCAGTGTGTCTATTGTTGTAATATTATGACCCAGCCAGGGGAAACAACAGGTATGACGGCTTCTGATCATGTTCGTGTTATTGAAGAACATGTAGGATGTCATATTATCGATAAGATTATTGTAAATGATGAAAGTGTTGACGATAGTACTTATGAACGCTATACACATCAAAATTCTGATATGGTTGTCATTGACGAAGAGGTATTAGAAAACATGAATATAGATGTTATTAAGAGCCGATTAGTTTCTTATAATAACGTAGGAGAAGTGCGCCATAATACTAAGAAAGTAGCAGCAACTATTTTCTCATTATTATTAGACATCGAAGAACAAAGGGAGGGGTGATTATTATGTCATTCGCTTCTGAAACAAAAAAAGAGTTAGTTCAAATTCAGTCAGATGATTGTTGTGCAAAAGCCGAATTGTCTGCTTTAATTCGAATGAATGGTGTGATTTCTTTATCGAATAAAGGATTAGTTTTAGACTTTGCAACAGAGAATGCGGCAATTGCAAGACGAACGCTACAGTTAATTAAACAGCTCTTTGATACAGAGGTCGATTTATTATCACGAAAAAAAATGCAATTAAAAAAGAATAATGTCTATATTATTCGAATTAAAAAAAATGCTAGAGATATTGCAACAGAATTAGGGATTATGTCTGAAAGTGTTGGATTTGTTCTTGGAATTGCAAAAGATTTAGTAGAATATGATTGTTGTAAACGTGCGTATATGCGTGGTGCTTTTTTAGCGGGAGGATCAGTTAATAATCCAGAAACATCATCGTATCACTTTGAAATTTCTACATTAGATCAAGAACTAGCAGAAGATTTAAAAGATTTAGCTAATGTTTTTAATTTAAATGCTCGTGTTTTACAGCGTAAAAAGGGATATATTATGTATATTAAAGAAGCTGAGAAGATCAGTGATTTTTTAAGAGTGATTGAGGCTTATAATGCAGTCTTGAATTTTGAAGATGTTCGTATCTTTAGGGATATTAGAAATTCAGAAAATCGTTTGAATAATTGTGAAATTGCAAATGAAACTAAAACGATTGCGGCGGCTCAACGTCAAATTGATAATATTGAATTAATTGATTTTGTATATGGAATTGATTCATTACCAGAGAGATTACAACATGTAGCTAAATTGCGTTTAGAATTTCCTGAAGAAAATTTGAATTATTTAAGCGATATTTCAAATGAAAGAGGATTTAAATTAACGAAATCTGGGATTAATCATCGTATGCGTAAATTAGCTGAAATGGCTGAAGAAATTCGTGACAATCAAAAGAAACGTTTATTAGAAGAAAATCAAGATTAAAGCGAGATGATGAGTATCTATCGTTTTGAAATAGTAGAACAAACGTGAACCTTATTTATGACTATATGGCATAAATAAGGTTTTTTTATGTTAAATCAAATTTAAGTTGAGTATGATTTTAAATGAATGATAGATAATAAAGAGGATTGAAAACAAATTAACAACCGCTTACATTCTGATAATCTTGTACTTATAAATTAAAGTTTAGTATACTATAGATAGATAATTTAAGGAGGAAACAATATGACTAAAAAACCTGTAGCATTAATCATTTTAGACGGATTTGGTTTACGTGATGAAACTGCTGGGAATGCAGTTAAAGCGGCTAAAATGCCAAACTTAGATCGTTTATTCCATACATATCCTCATAACACTTTAGAAGCTTCTGGATTAGGAGTTGGTTTACCAGAAGGACAAATGGGGAACTCAGAAGTAGGACACTTAAACTTAGGTGCAGGACGCATCGTTTACCAATCATTAACTCGTATTAACTTAGCGGTTAAAAATGGTGAATTAAATACTGATGCAACAATTGCAGAAGGTGTTAAACATGCTTTAGAGAATAACAAAAAAATTCACGTAATGGGATTATTATCACCTGGTGGAATCCATTCACATAATGAACATATGTATGCATTAGTTGAAGCTGCAAAAGCTCAAGGTTCAAAAGAAGTTTATGTTCATGCATTTTTAGATGGACGTGATACAGCTCCTAAATCTGCATTAGAATATGTTGAAGCATTAGAAGCAAAATTAGCTGAAATCGGAATGGGGAAAGTTGCGACTGTTTCAGGACGTTACTACTCAATGGACCGCGATAAAAACTATGATCGTACACAATTAGCTTACGATGCTATGACTCAAGGAACTGGAGAAAAATTCGAATCAGCTAAAGCTGGTGTAGAGGCTTCTTACAAAAATGATATTTTAGATGAATTCGTTGCTCCTTTTGTTGTTGATGAAAATGGATTAATTCAAGATGGAGATACAGTCATTTTTGCCAACTTCCGTCCTGACCGTGCACAACAAATCGCAATCGCGTTATCTAACCCAGAAAATGTTGCAAACTATGCAAAAGAAGGTAAACCAGCATTAGATTCATCAAAAGGGCCAAAAGATGTATACTTTATTTCAATGATGTCTTACGGAAGTGCTGTAAATGGGCCAGTTGTATTCCCATTACAAGACTTAGCTAATACTTATGGAGATGTTATTGCAGCAAATGGATTAAAACAATTACGTATTGCTGAAACTGAAAAATATGCTCACGTTACATTCTTCTTCGATGGTGGAGTAGATAAAGAAATCGAAGGAGCAACTCGAGTTTTAATTAACTCTCCAAAAGTTGCAACTTATGATTTAAAACCAGAAATGTCTGCTTACGAAGTAGCTGATGCTTGTGTAGCTGAAATTAACAAAGATATTCATGATACAATTATTTTAAACTTCGCTAACCCAGACATGGTTGGACATACTGGAGTATTCGATGCGACAGTTAAAGCATTAGAAGCTGTTGATGAGTGCTTAGGTAAAGTTGTGGATGCAATCATCGCTAAAGGTGGAGTTGCAATTATTACAGCTGACCACGGAAATGCTGAAAAATTAGAAGATGAAAATGGTGGAGCATACACAGCTCACACATCTAATCCAGTTCCAGTTATTGTAACTAAACAAGGAATCGAGTTACGTAACGGAGGTAACTTAGGAGATTTAGCTCCAACAATGTTACAATTATTAGGTGTTGAACAACCAGTTGAAATGACAGGAAAATCAATCATTAAATAATATTCAAAAAGACATAGCGCCTAAAAGGTGTTATGTCTTTTACTTTTTGTAAAAAAAAGTGGTATTATTTTCGGTAAATTATAATATTTATAATCGGATTCATATATACTTTCAATATATGATTGAAGTTTAATTTATAGGGAATAGGTGTGATTATTTGTAATATAAAATTCCATAATAAAGATAAAAGGTATGGATGATAAGACAAAGAAAAAAATCGACTTATTCAAGAATTAAAGAGGTAAATTTAACGTTTATATTTGAAAATGGTGGATATTTATGGTACTATATAAAAGTGGAAGCCAGGTTAGTTTAGTGGTAAAACAACGCAATGGTAATGCGTAGCCGCGAGTTCGATTCTCGCACCCGGCACCATCAAAATGGATTGAAATATATAATCTAGCTGAGAGCTAGATTTTTTTTTGTCAAATTTCTTAATTAGTGATTCATAATAATTGAAATTTTGGTCATATTAGAGATTGTATTGAAAAAAATTGAGATATTGAGGAATAATATGATGTAAGAGCTTATTTTGTTTCATTAGTATGAGCTTTAATTTACAAAAAATAGCGTTTACAACAGAAAAATATCTTTAATCTCCAAAAAAATGTATTATAATAAGAAGTGTGAAAAAATTAGAAAAAAAGGAGCTGTCATACATGCCTTATATTGTTGACGTTTATGCTCGCGAAGTATTAGACTCTCGCGGAAATCCTACTGTTGAAGTAGAAGTTACAACTGAAAGTGGATCATTCGGACGTGCTTTAGTACCATCTGGAGCTTCTACAGGAATCTACGAAGCTGTTGAGTTACGTGATGGAGATAAATCTCGTTACTTAGGAAAAGGTGTTTTAAACGCTGTTAAAAATGTTAACGACATTATCGCACCTGAATTAGTTGGTATGGATGTTACTGACCAATGTGGAATCGACCGTTTAATGATCGCTTTAGACGGAACTAAAAACAAAGGTAAATTAGGAGCTAACGCAATCTTAGGTGTATCTATGGCTGTTGCTCATGCTGCTGCTGATTTCGTTGGATTACCATTATACCGTTACTTAGGTGGATTCAACTCTAAAGAATTACCAACTCCAATGATGAACATCATCAACGGTGGAGAGCACGCTGACAACAACATCGACTTCCAAGAATTCATGATCATGCCAGTTGGAGCTCCAACATTCAAAGAAGCTATCCGTATGGGAGCTGAAGTATTCCATGCATTAAAATCAGTATTACACGGTATGGGATTAAACACTGCAGTTGGTGATGAGGGTGGATTCGCTCCAAACTTAGAATCAAATGAAGCTGCTATCAAAGTTATCTTAGAAGCTATCGAAAAAGCTGGATATGTTCCAGGTAAAGACGTTATGATCGCTATGGACGTTGCTTCTTCTGAGTTCTACAAAGATGGAAAATACGTTTTAGCTGGTGAAGGTGGAAAAGTATTCACATCTGAAGAATTATGTGACTTCTACGCTGAATTATGCGAAAAATATCCAATCATCTCAATCGAAGACGGTTTAGACCAAGACGACTGGGCTGGATGGGATTACTTAACTAAGAAAATCGGAGATAAAGTGCAATTAGTTGGAGACGATTTCTTCGTAACTAACACTGAGCGTTTAGCTGAAGGTATCGAGAAAAACGTTGCAAACTCTATCTTAATCAAAGTTAACCAAATCGGTACATTAACTGAAACTTTCGAAGCTATTGAAATGGCTAAGAAAGCTGGATACACTGCAGTTGTATCTCACCGTTCTGGAGAAACTGAAGATGCTACAATCGCTGACATCGCAGTTGCTACAAACGCTGGACAAATTAAAACAGGTTCTATGTCTCGTACAGACCGTATTGCAAAATACAACCAATTATTACGTATCGAAGACGAATTAGGACAACAAGCTGTTTACAACGGAGTTAAATCATTCTACAACTTAAAAAAATAATTTAATTATTTTTTAAGAGAATGACTCTATCAAAACCTCTCTTCCTCCGACGAAGAGAGGTTTTTTTATGTATAAAAGTATCTTATTGTCTTAGATAATAGGTAATTATTTTTGGAAAGTATAAAAAATTGACTGCTATTATTATCGATCTGTATGATGGATGTCTTAGTACCGGAGTTTTTGATAGCTAAGGTTAATCCTAGAAATGCGACATAGATTTCACCTCATAGATATATATGAAGTTCTATCTTAAAATATATTCTTATTTTTTATCCAAAATAATACAATTATATTTAGAGTATGATAAACTAGTCATAGTTAAAACAAGGGGGAGTCTGATGAAACCATCACATGAATCTTTAAATTATAAATGGATTAATTATTTAATTATTTTGATTGGTGTACTAGTCGTTATCCATATTATTAAATTAATTTTCCCAATTCTTAAACCTGTTTTTTCAATGTTGAATATGATTATTTGCCCATTTTTAATTGCAATTTGTTTTGCCTATCTATTAAATCCACTCGTTGATTTCTTTTGCCGGTTAAAAATTAAACG
>NZ_JAGAVR010000099.1:0-33249 GCF_017941855.1 Turicibacter sp.
CTCCTATGGAAAATTTCTTCGGGATTCTTAAACAAGAAAAATATTATGGTAAAACATTCAAAACATATGAGGAGCTAAAAGAAGCAATTGAAGAATATATTGACTACTATAATCATAAACGAATCAAAAGAAAATTGGCTGCTTAATATTTAGTTCAACTTTTTGGGGTCACTACAGTTGTACCAATAACTCCATATGTCCCAGGTACCCAAATACAGGACATATTTCAACATTTCCAACTAAAATAATATCATCTTTTCAAAAAAACATCAATTTTTTTAGAGTATTTCTATCACAACAATTTTTATTCTTTTACAAATTTTTAATTAATAACTAAAACGATTGCATCAAAAAAATAATCCATTAATTCTCAGCATTCTAATATTATTTAATTAACCCTCGATTCCTGAATTTCAATTAAATAACATTTTTATAACTTTATCCCTTAATTTGTAAATATTTTAGAAATATCTGGATAGACTAACTTCTGAGGTGAAGTTATGTGAAAAAGTTATCCACATTTTTTAAGACCAAATATTTAGTTGTAACAATGATTATGGGAATTGAGTTAGTGGCAATCCTGGGACTAACCGTTTATCAATATTTTAAATATCTCCCTGCCCCAGACATTAACGTCAATACCACCATTACTTTTTATGATTCAGATGGAGAAGTCTTTTTAGAAAAAACATACCCTAAAAATCAAAACTGGGTTACACTCGATGAAATTTCTCCTTACGTGATTGATGGATTTATTGCGACCGAAGACCGTAATTTTTATAATCATATGGGATTTGATCCAATTCGCATTGCAAAAGCCGTTTTAGTTAACATAACGACTGGAAGCAAATCTCAAGGTGCATCAACGATTACCCAACAGTATGCTCGTAATTTATTCTCGGACTTTGATAAAACATGGGAAAGAAAAATTAAAGAGGCATTTTATGCATTGAAGCTTGAAATTGCCTATGATAAGGAGACCATTTTAGAAGGTTATTTAAATACAATTAACTTCGGTCATGGTAACTATGGAATTGAAGATGCAGCCTTATTCTACTTTGACAAACATGCGAGTGAACTCACACTCGAAGAAGCATCTGTTTTAGTTGGGATTCCAAAAGGTCCTAGCTACTACTCTCCACTCATCAACTACGAAAATGCCATGTCAAGAAAACAAATCGTGCTAAAATCAATGCTCGTTGAAGACTATATTACACAAGAAGAATACGATCTCGCGCTTAACACAGAGGCAACCATTATTGGGGAACATCCAGAAGCACTTGAATATGATGCCCCATATTATGTCGATGCTGTTTTAAGTGAAGTGGATAAACTGCTAGATGGACAAATGATGTCCTATCGTCATTTAAATATTTGCACGACGCTTGATCGCGAGATTCAAACTTATGTCAACGATGCTATTGAAGACACGATTAAACAAGAGGGAGTTCAAACAGCCGTCATCGTTATGGACCCTCAAACTGGATATGTGAAAGCTCTCAGTGGTGGAACCAATTACGAAACCTCTCAATTTAATCGAGCGTTATATAGTCGACGTCAAATCGGTTCTATGATGAAGCCATTTCTCTATTACGCCGCCCTTGAGTACGGATTCACCCCTTCAACCACCTTTATGAATGAACCTACATCTTTTACTTATAATGATGGAGCAAACAATTATACACCTGGAAACTACTCAGGTGCCTATGCTTACGACGAAATTTCAATGGCTAATGCCATTGCTGTATCTGACAATATCTTTGCAGTTAAAACGCACATGTTTTTAGGAATGGATGTCCTGTCTGAAACCGTGAAACGCTTTGGAATCGAAGAAGAAATTCCACAGATTCCATCCGCTATTCTTGGAGTTAGTTCAATAAATATTATGGAAATGGCCGAGGCCTATAGTATCTTTGCTAATAACGGACAAAGTGTTGAACGAAAATTTGTAACTGAAATTACAGATGGACGTGGCTTCTATGTGTATAAAGATCAAGCCTCTCAAGGTGAACAAGTTTTAGATCAAACCAAAACGTATATCATGAATGAAATGATGACTGGAATGTTTGATATTAATCAAAACAATCATCTATCTGTAACAGGACTATCTATTATCCCAGAACTTACCCACCGATATGCTGGTAAAAGTGGAACAACAAACACCGATTCTTGGATGATTGGATATACTCCTGAACTTGTGACAACCGTTTGGACTGGATACGATGAAGGTCAGACACTCGATGGTGTTGAAGTCAATCGATATGCCAAAAATATTTGGGCATCTGTCATGGAAAACTCATTAAAAGAAAGTGGATCGACTTGGTTTGAAACACCTAAAAACGTTGTTCCAGTTTCAATCGACCCCGTATCTGGGTACCTTGCAGCAGATGACTGCGATAAAAAAGTAACGCTTTATTATGAAAAAGGAAATATCCCAACAACGACATGTTCAGCTCATGAAAAAGAAACAACTATTGTGGATAACGCAAACTAAAAAAGAAGATGTAAAAGTAGCTTTCTACTCTTACATCTTCTTTTTATCTTTTGTTTTCTAAATATTCTTTTAAAATATAAGGCATTTTTGCTTCAAGTACTTTAAACTCTGTCTTTAAATCCACTTTAATATTATCCACATCTTTTGAAATATTATTGATTTCCTCTTTTAAGCGTTGATTCTCTTCTCTAACAACCGCCCTAATCAAATCAATAATATTCTCTTCCTCTACCTTTTTCGCTTCACGTTCCATATCAGCAATAATTAAATTACAAATATAATTAGATTGATTCTTCTTTGACTGTAGATAAGGAATAACTGTAGGTTCGTAATGTTCGTTAATATTAAACGTTTTAAGCATGCTCTCAGATCCCTTCTTATCAATTAAATGGTTAACTTAAAACGACTTTTACATAAAAAATAGTCCATTCACAAACTCGATTAATACCATTGTTACTTGAATAATTTAACCTTTACTAAATCATATGCGACACGTTGCAAATCTAGACATTTTTTAAGTAATTTTTATTAACTTTCTTTATCCTTCCTCCCCATCAAGCCTTCATTACCTATATCAAAACAAAAACATTTCTTATCTATTTCAAGTCACAATTAATAGCTAACAAAAAAATTTATAATCTATTCACCTGTTCATCTCAAGTAATGCCTAAATATTTTAAACTAATTCAGCATATACTAACTTTAGCTATAAAAAACTGATCTGGACTTCTATATTCAACTTATTTAACGTCAGGAGGATTCCCATGAAAGACAAAAATTTAATAGAAAAAATACAATTTGAAGCTGGTCAAATAACCGAAGGAATCATTTTAGGAACAGGAAAAGTTGTCACAGCTATCGAAGATGCTGCCGTCGATCTAACAGAAGATATTCTTGATACTGTCAAAGAAAACAATGAAGATTTAGCCGATGATATCGATGAATTAGAAGAAAAAATAGAAAAAAATCGTATCTCTAGTAAAGAATAAAAAAAGTCCAATCGATTGATTGGACTTTTTTTATTAGCTAATTTCAACATCAGCTGGTTGAATCGTTGTTTTTAAATCTAATGTTTGTTGTTCACGAACAACCGTTAATGTGATTTCATCACCTTCACGGAAATCATATAATTTTTTTCTAAATGCCATTGCGTCATCAACTGAATCACCATTAATCGCTGTTACCACATCACCAGCTTTAATTCCCATTTGTTCAGCAACACCACCATCAAATACTTCATAAATGAAAACACCTGTTTTTTGATCAGTTGAAATATTTAAAATCTCTTTTAAACGATCTGGAATCATACTCATATCTTGAATATAAACACCAAGTTGTGGACGGCGAACTTCACCGTAAATTTCTAAATCATTAATAATTGGAAGTGCAACATACGTTGGAATCGAGAAAGACATCCCCTCAACCGAACTTGTTGCAATCTTCATTGAGTTAATCCCAACTATTTTACCATCTAAATTGATTAAAGCTCCACCACTGTTACCAGGGTTAATCGCCGTATCTGTTTGTAAAACAGTCATTTCCCAATCATCATATCCGTCGCTATTTAAATCAACAGAAACCGTACGATCCTTACCAGAAACAATTCCTGATGTTGCAGAACCTGCAAAGTTTAATCCTAAAGGATTCCCAATTGCAATGACCGTTTGCCCTACTTGTAAATCTTCAGTACTACCAAACTCAGCTACTGCATCAACTGTCACATCAGAAACTTTTAATACTGCTAAATCTGTATAAATATCGCTACCTAATAACTCGGCTTCAGAACGATTACCATTCGAGAACACAACCTCAAAATAATCACCGCTATCTACAACGTGTTGATTCGTTACAATATAAGCCGTATCTCCTTCAGCTTTATAAATAATTCCTGATCCCTCACCTTGTGTACGGTTATTTGCAAAATTAACCACACCAACAATAGCAGGCGATACTTTTTGAATTGCTTCAATGCGTTGAGATTCTTGAGTTACCACTTCACGTTCTACAACTTCTTGAATAATATTTTGATTATTATTATCCGTTGTTTGAGTCGTTCCTGTATTTCCCCCAACGCTCGCTTTATCATAATAGAAGTTCGCAATAAAGAAAACACTCCACGCCGTTACTAAAACAACTAAAGATGTGTATAAAACCTTATTCATTTTCATTCTACCATCCACCTTTCAATAAATTATCCGATTTTAAATAAAGCACAGGCATTTGCCATCGTCTGCTGACAAACTTCTTCATAAGGCACTTCTTTAACTTCAGCGATCTTTTTAGCCACCAATGAAACATAAAAAGGTTCATTCCGCTTCCCACGATGTGGATGAGGTGTTAAATAAGGCGCATCCGTTTCAATCAATAAATGTTCAAGTGGAATTTCACGAGCAACCGACTGTGGCTTTTTCCCATTTGTAAAGGTCACAGGTCCTGCTAATGAAATTTTAAAATTCAACTTAATGAACTCACGTGCTGTTTCAACACTTCCACTATAACAATGCATCACACCACCTACTGACGCAGCATCATACTGCTTCAAAATCTCAAGCGTATCTGCAATCGATTCTCGCGTATGAATCACAAGTGGCTTATTCACTGACTGTGCTAAATGAATTTGGCGAATTAACACTTCCTTTTGAACATCATGCGGAGACGTCTCCCAATAATAATCAAGACCACATTCTCCAATCGCTACCACACGAGGATGCATCGCCTGTTTGGATAACTCCTCAAATAACTCATCCGTTAAATAAATTGCATCAACCGGATGCCACCCAACAGCTGCGTAAATAAAATCGAATTCTTCGGCTAACTCAATGGCTTTTTTGTTCGTTCTCGCATCAAACCCCACGACTAACATCTTTGAGACACCTTCGTCTTTGGCACGTTCGATTACTTCCATTAAATCTTCTTCAAACTTCTTATCATTTAAATGTACATGTGTATCAAAAAGCACATTATCACCTATCTTTAACCTCAAAATCACTCTTCATAGTTTCCTCATTACACACCCTTATCATACATGAATTTTCAGGGGATTTTATGATATTTATTTATA
Organism: Turicibacter sp.; assembly: GCF_017941855.1. NCBI lineage: Bacteria > Bacillati > Bacillota > Erysipelotrichia > Erysipelotrichales > Turicibacteraceae > Turicibacter > Turicibacter sp. The sequence continues at coordinate 5,556 of NZ_JAGAVR010000099.1, forward strand.
AAATATGTAAAATTTAGAGTGTCGTTTTCATTATATCAAAATCAGGTTAAATTTAGGTTAAATTTCCAATAAAAATATTAGGTTTTTCCTTTGAGCTATACCTCTATTAAACACAATCTTGCTTAAAATAATATTGAATCTCTATCTTATTTTGAAAAAATAAAGTCATAAATTTTCAAATGATGAAAAATAAAATAACAATCTGACCGTTTTCATCGTGTATTTCTTGAAAACTGACAAATATCAGCCTAAAATAGGATCAATTTCTCGAAGTTTGTAAACTCCAATAAAAAAATTCCAATCAGATAAACTGATTGGAATCATAGTCAATCTTCAATCCATTGGGCTAACTCTTCAGACGTTGCTAACACCGAATGCGTTTCACTAATTTGATGTTTTACCCCTTTTGAATAATCCACAGTATCTGAATCATATATCAAAATCTCTCGTGTCTTTTCATAAATCGGATCAGGATTTGGAATTGCTGATAATAATGATTTCGTATACGGATGAATTGGATTATTAAAAATATCTTCTCGTGTTCCAACCTCAACTAAATAACCTAAATGCATAACCCCTATTCGATTTGAAATATATTTGACCATCGATAAATCATGCGCAATAAACAAATAAGCAATCCCAGTCTCCTTCTGAATCTTTTTCATCAAATTAACCACTTGTGCCTGAATTGAAACATCAAGAGCACTAATTGCTTCATCTGCAATAATCAGCTTTGGCTCCATAATTAAGGCCCTTGCAATTCCAATACGCTGACGTTGACCACCAGAAAATTGATGGGGATAACGATAGGCATGATCACGGCTGAGTCCAACCTTATCAAGCATCTTAAATACCAGTTCATTGCGCTCTTCTTTTGACTGATATAAATGATGCACATCAATTCCTTGAGCAATCAAATCAAGTACCTTTTTACGTGGATTAAGAGACGCCATCGGATCTTGAAAAATCATTTGCATATTCGTTCTTAAATGCTTCTCATCCGCTTTGCTTAACTTTCCTGAGATATCCACACCATCAAAAACAATTTTTCCTGAAGTTGGTTCATATAAACGAATAATCGAGCGTCCCGTCGTTGATTTCCCGCTTCCACTTTCGCCAACCAAACCAAACGTTTCCCCAGGATAAATCTCAAAGTTAAGCCCATTCACAGCCTTTACTGTATAATGCTTATTAATTTTAAAATGTTGCGATAAATTCTCTACTTTTAATAAAGGTTCCATTACTGACCACCTCGCTTCATCTTCTCAATCCGACGTTTTAACGCTTCGGGCATCTCAACGTGCGGTGCTCGCTCATCCATTAACCAAGAAGCTACACGATGCTTTCCTCCTACATTATACATAGGCGGCTCTAATCGATAGTCGATATTTAAAGCTACCGCGTTTCTTGGCGCAAACGCATCACCCTCAACTTGATTCAATAAATTTGGTGGAGAACCTGGAATTGTGTATAAGTACTCATCATCCGATTCTAAATCTGGAATCGATGACAACAATCCCCAGGTATAAGGATGTCTTGGATCATAAAAAATCTCTTCAACTGATCCCTTTTCAATAATCTTACCGGCATACATCACCGCAACATAATCAGCGATATTAGCCACCACCCCTAAATCATGGGTAATAAAAATAATCGCAACATTCGTTTTTTCCTGAATCTCTTTTAATAACTTCAAAATCTTGGCCTGAATCGTAACATCAAGCGCCGTTGTCGGTTCATCACAAATTAATAACTCCGGTTCACAAGCTAATGCAATTGCAATCACGACCCGTTGACGCATTCCACCAGATAACTGATGTGGATACTGTTTATAACGTTTTTCAGGATCCGTAATACCCACTATTTCTAACAATTCAATGGCTTTCTTACGAGCTTCATCCTTTGAAATCTTATAATGTTCTCGCATTCCTTCAATAATCTGATGCCCAATCGTCATAGTTGGATCTAAAGAAGTCATTGGATCTTGAAATACCATCGCAATTCGCTTTCCTCTAATATGCTTTTGCATCTGTTTACTCGTAAGTTGTGTCAAATCACGCGTCACCACTTCACCATCTCGGTCGTACGAAAAAAGAATGCTTCCCTTCTCAACCTGACCGTTCTCACTCAAAATTCCTAAAATAGCTTTCGTCGTAACTGATTTCCCACTTCCACTTTCTCCTACAATCGCTAACGTCTCCCCCTGATATAAATCAAGGCGAACCCCACGTATAGCACTTACCTTACCAGCTGTCGTTCCAAACGAAATCTCTAAATCACGAATCGATAACACTCGTCGTCTTTCACTCATATCCACCCCCCCTTACATATCTTTCATTTTTGGATCAAAGGCATCTCGAAGTCCATCTGCTAACATATTAAAACTTAACATTAAAATAGCTAAGACTACGACAGGAAACATCAACATATGTGGATAAGCAAGTAATGACTTAAATCCATCACTAATTAAAACTCCAAGTGAAGCCATTGGTGGTTGTAACCCAAGACCGATAAATGCTAAAAAAGACTCATAAAAAATAGCATTCGGAATCGAGAACATCGACATGATGATGACCTGTCCAAAAATATTAGGTAAAATATCCTGACGAATAATTCCAAACGTTTTTACCCCTAGTGTTCGAGAGGCAAGAATGTAGTCGAGTTCCTTAAGCCTTAAAACTTGAGATCTCACGACACGGCTCATGCCAATCCATCCTGTAATCAACAAAGCAATCGTAATCGACATAATCCCTGGTTTCATGATAATAACTAGTAAAGTAACGATAACTAAGTTAGGAATCCCACTTAAAATTTCAATAAAACGTTGCATATAAATATCAGTTCGTCCCCCAACATATCCAGAAATCATTCCATAAGTCATCCCAAACACCATATCAATCAAAACAGCAAGCGCTGCAATATACAAAGAAACTCGCGTTCCAATCCAAACACGTGTCCAGATGTCACGTCCAAGCGTATCTGTTCCGAAAAAATAATAGACATTTTCAAGTCCACGTTGTTCATATACATTCACACCATTATGTGTTCCATCAAAAATTCCTAATTTTTCGAGGAATGGAATACGTGGTGGCAAGTTCACATGATCCATCATAACCGAATCATATGCATGAGATGAAAGCATAGGCGCAAAAATAGCCATAATAAGTAAAAATAAAATGAAGCAGGCTCCCACTACAGCCCCCTTATTCTTTCTAAATCGATGCAGTACATCTCTCCAAAACGACTGTCCTTCGTAAACAATGTCAGTCTTCATCGCCTCATCTTGGAATACTAGTTCAAAATCATTTTGTAAAAAATCTTGATTATGATTCATGACTACCACCTTCTTTCGATAAACGGATTCTTGGATCAATTACTCCATATAAAATATCCACAACTAGCATCACACCAATAAATAAAATACTGTAAATGAAGGAAAGTGCAATGACGACATTGTAATCATTCACCTGAATCGCAGTCACTAAAAGACTTCCCATTCCTGGAATCGCAAAAATCTTCTCAACCACGAGACTACCCGTCATTAAACTCACCATTAAAGGTGCCACGACTGTAATAACTGGAATCAAAGCATTTCGAAGCCCATGTTTAAACACAAGATGCATCTTCTTAACGCCTTTAGCTTCAACCAATAACATATAATCAGATTTCAAGACATCGACCATTTCAGAACGTAAAAACCTCGCCACGTTCGCAATAACAAACATCGATAAGGCAATGGTCGGTAAAATACTTGAAATCATCGGTTTACTCATGTTGTAAGTGATTGGAAACATTTTTAATTTATATCCTAGATAAAAGCAAAGTCCAAGTGCAAACACATAAGACGGTACACTTACCCCAATAACTGAAATAACGGTTGCCGTTGAATCTATCCACGTATTTCGTTTAAGTGCCGCCACTAATCCAAGACATAACCCAATAATAGTTCCAAGCACAATCGCTTGAAGTCCAATTCGAATCGTAATCATCACACGCCCACTAATTAACGTACTCACTGGGACATCTTTTTGGATTGCATAAGAAACCCCAAAGTCTCCATCTAAAATGACTAATTTCAAATAATTAAAAAATCGCGTAAAAATCGGCTGATCGAGCCCATATTTTGCATTTAGCAAAGCCAGTTGGCTCTCTGTTAGCTTCTCATCATTAAAAGGTGAGCCCGGCATCAATTCAAGCATTAAAAATAAAAATAGCAAAATCAAAAAAATGGTGACCACCGAAATCGCTAACCGCTTCAACACATATTTCCACATCCCCATCACCCCCGTATAGATAGGTCTAGATAAGTTTTACACTGTAAAAACTTTAATTAGACTATAACCGCTCTTAATCATAAAAACTTCCGTACTAAGACCCCCTTCAAAATGGTAAAAAATATTACAGAGAGTTATCTCCCTGTAATATTTTTTGCTTAATCTTCTATACTTGCATTTCGATAAATAAATGGAACCCCTACTGAGTGAGTTTCAACACCTTTTAATTTTGGATTAATTAAATAGGTATTACCTTGTTGATAAAGTGGTGCTAAAGCTGCATCTTCACCAAGTAATATTGCTTCAGCTTCCTTCATCGCTTCCCAACGTGCTTCCACATCGTAAACTAAATCCCCTTTATCAATGCGTTCCATTAACGTATCGTACGCTTCACTTGAATAATTCGGATAATTATTCGTTACCCCTGTAATAAATAAATCTAAATAAGTCGTTGGGTCTGCATAATCTGGTCCCCATCGAGTTAATCCAAGTTCATAATCTCCTGTACGCATTAACTCAAGACGTTGTTTTTTCGGTTGAGATTTTAACTCAATCGTTAATCCAGGTAAATTTGTTTGTAACTCTGATTGAATGAACTCTGCACATTTTTTACTTGAATCAGTATCTTCAAATAATAATTCAAGTGTTAGGCTATCGATTCCAAGCTCAGCCTTTGCCACTTCCCAATATTCCCCTGCTTTAGCCGCATCATAAGCTAAATAAGTATCAGAAGTCTCACGGAAATCTTTAGCATCTGGTCCAGTCGCTAAGCTAACTGGCACAATAAAATCTGCAATAGTCGAACCATCATTTAACACTGTATCGGTTAATTGCTCTTTATTTACTGCTAATGCTAACGCACGACGTAAATTCACATTTTGTAATTCAGTCACTTCATGGTTTGGAGACATATACCATAAGTAACCTTCATGAATTAAATTGAACGCTTCATTATCTTTATAAAGATCCACAATTTCACCTGTTAAACGAACAATATCTAAGTTTCCAGATTCAAATTCAAGCGCTGCAGTTTGAGCATCTTTCATGATTTTATACTCAATGCCATCTAGTTGAACGTCATCTTTTGCATAGTAAGAATCATTTTTCTCAACTTTAAAACTATTACCTTGAATCCACTCTGTCATTTTAAATGGTCCGTTTGCAAGTAAACTTTCTGGACTTTGCGCATAATTACTTCCTTGCTCAGTGACGAACGCCTCATTTAATGGGAAGAATGATGGAAACGCCATAAGCTGTAAGAAAAATGGTACAGGTAATTCAAGCGATACTTCTAATGTATAATCATCTACCGCTTTAACCCCAAGATCTTCTAATGGTTTTTCACCTGCATTAATCGCTGCCGCATTTTTAACTGCTGCCACATCCATGATGAACGCATATTCAGAAGCTGTGGCAGGATCAACAAGTCGGCGCCAAGCATAAACAAAGTCATTCGCTGTAACAGGTGTTCCATTATCCCACGCAGCATCTTCACGTAGATGGAACGTATAAGTTAAACCGTCTTCTGACAGATCATAACCTGTCGCAATCGCTGGGACGGCACTTCCCGCTGCATCTAATGTGTATAACCCTTCGATGGTTGCGGCAATCACCTCAAATGATAACCCATCGGTTGCAATATGTTGATCCATTGATGCTAACTCAACATCTTTTGCAACACGTAACACATTGCTACTTGATTCTTCTCCCCCTGAACAAGCAACAAGTGTTACTGCACAACAAAATATAAAAGTTAAGACTCGCAACTTTTTCATAAGTTTCCTCCCCTTTCATACTAGTGTAATAACGGCTACAAATGTAGCCTCACTCCCCTTCATTAGCCCATAAAAATACAAAATTCAAGGAATTATAACATTTTCCCCTTCGCTAATCGAAGTATAATTCACTATATTCACAAGATTTACACATCATTCCTAGAAAACGCTATTAATTTTTCTTTTCCTACATAAAACCGTAAGAATAAATCTTATGACTGTTTAATATTTATTTAAGATTTTCCTCCATCCACAATGTGTTATTCCCCTATTAATCATCTATAGAGAAGCCATAGCTTAGACATTAAACTAAAAAGGTTGCCTTTCGGCAACTTTACATAATAAATATTCAGTCCATTACCTCTTATCACCCCAGCAGTTGAGGATAACTAAGAGTTCGTCCTTTGGACTCTCTACTTAGTCTGGGGACCCTCCCCAGCAGTTGAGGATAGCCACGATCTCAATTTGCCTTTATTTAATCTAAATTCATTCTATAACTTTTTATTGCCCATTAATTGCTATTAAAAAATAGTTCGCTAACCATACTTTATTTAATATCTCTTCAGCCTACAACCACAAATCACCCCAGCAGTTGAGGATTGTTCACTTCGTTCACTGCCGGGGGCCCCACTTTGTAAAGTAAAATAAAAAAGTTGCCGAAAGGCAACTTTTTTATTTTACTTTACTTCCATTTGGTAATTCGTCAATGATTGTTGGTAATGTTAATTTTCCATCGTTAGATGCTGCTAATACCATACCTTGTGATAATTCACCACGTAATTTAACTGGTTTTAAGTTTGTAACAACTAATACTTTTTTACCTACTAGTTGTTCTGGTTGGTAGTGTTCAGCGATTCCTGATACGATTTGGCGTACTTCTGATCCTAAGTCGATTTGAGATACTAATAAGCGGTCTGCTTTAGGGTGTTGTTTACACTCTTTGATTTCTCCGACTTTGATTTCTACTTTCATGAAGTCGTCAATTCCGATTTGAGGAATTTCTTCTACTTCTACTGCTTTTTCTTCAACTTTTTTAGGTTCTTCAGCTGGTTTAACTGAACCTTTCATTTGTTCTTTGATGTATTCCACTTCTACTTCAACCTCCAAGCGTGGGAAGATTGGTGTTCCTTTAGAAACAACCTTAGTTCCTTCTGCTAATGTATTGTAATTATTTAAACTGCTCCATTCTTTAGACGCTGCCCCTTCAATTCCTAATTGAGCGAAAATTTGTGGCGTTGTGCGTGGCATAAATGGTTCAATCATGATAGCAATCTGACGTAAGCTTTCTGCTAAGTGACACATTACCGATTCTAATGCAGCTTTATTTGCTTCATCTTTTGCTAATACCCAAGGAGCTGTTTCGTCGATGTATTTATTCGTACGAGCAACTAACGCCCAGATATCAGATAAAACGATACTAAATTGCATATCTTCAAAGTTTTTCTCAACTTTTTCAACTGTTGTTTTGATGAAGTCTTCTAATGTTTGATCAAATTCAGTTACTTGACCTGCATATGCTGGAATAACTCCATCGAAGTATTTATTAATCATAGAAACCGTACGGTTTAATAAGTTTCCTAAATCATTTGCTAAATCAAAGTTTACGCGCTCAACGAATGATTCTGGTGAGAATACTCCATCTTGTCCGAATGGTAATTCACGTAATAAGAAGTAACGCACAGCGTCAAGTCCATAACGTTCAATTAACATTTCAGGATATACCACGTTTCCTTTAGATTTAGACATTTTCCCGTCTTTCATCATGATAAATCCATGAGCAAAGATTTTTTTAGGCAATGGTAAATCTAAAGCCATTAAGAAGATTGGCCAATAAATCGTGTGGAAACGAACGATATCTTTCCCAACAACATGTACATCTGCTGGCCAGTATTTATTGAATAATTCTTCATTATCTGATCCGTAACCTAATGCCGTGATGTAGTTAGATAAAGCATCTACCCATACATAAATAACGTGCTTAATATCTCCAGGAACTTTAACTCCCCAATCAAACGTCGTACGAGAAACTGATAAGTCCTCTAAACCTGGTTTAATAAAGTTATTAACCATCTCATTTTTACGAGATTCAGGTAAAATGAATTCAGGATTAGCATTGTAATATTCCATTAAACGATCCGCATATTTTTTCATGTTGAAGAAATAAGATTCTTCTTTCACGACTTTCACGTCACGACCACAGTCTGGACATTTTCCATCCACTAATTGAGTCTCAGTATAATAAGACTCACAAGGTGTACAATATAAACCTTCATAGTGACCTTTGTAAATATCACCATTTTCCATGAATTTAGCGAAAATTTTCTCAACCATCTCTTCATGACGTTTTTCAGTCGTACGAATGAAATCATCATTTGTGATGTCCATCATTTCCCATAACTTTTTGGCTGCATCAGCAATTTCATCTACATAAGCCTGTGGCTCTTTTCCAGCTTCTTGAGCTTTTTCTTGAATTTTTTGTCCATGCTCATCCATACCCGTTAAGAAACGAACATCAAATCCACGGCTACGTTTATAACGAGCCATTGCATCAGATGCTACCGTTGTATAAGCTGTTCCGATGTGGAACTTTCCACTTGGATAATAAATTGGAGTCGTAATATAAAATGTTGGTTTAGACACTCAAAATCCACCTCTTTATCAAATTTAACTACACTCATTTATGTAATTTCAATGTTTTTATTATAGCATAACTAAGTCAAATTTAGACACTAAAAAAAGAATCCTCAAAAATACACGTGAAAATTCTAAAAAATTAGGTATTCAAAAAATCCACCGTTTTACAAACTATAACAATTAAGCTCGAAAACCCACGACTTACTTGGAATTTATCCACATTTTTAAGTCTAAATTCAAATATACATTAAACTATACACACGAACTGTACATTCACCCATCCTTCGACATCGTCATATGATATCATCATTTTACCAAGGGGGGATCTTATGAAAGGACAGCTAACAAAACGGGATATTACTTTAATCGAACACTGCAGAAAACACCTGCCAATCACAAGCGATATGGCGGCCATCCTTTTTTATCCGAACCGCTATATCGCACAACGACGTCTTAATACGATTCATCAATTAAGACAACTAAAACGAACCGAACGGATTGTAGTCAATCAACCTTATATTTATTACCTTGATAAACGAGATATCAGGCATCTACCTTTCACCAAATTACTTTACGACCTTCGTCAAAATGAATACGATATCTCAGAGTATGACTTTGATGGACGTACACTGACTGCTATTATCCACAAAGATGAACTATCTTACAAAGTTAATAGCACCATTCAAAACATTGAACAAGTTTATAAACGGCTATCCCTAATAGCATAAAACAATCCCTCACAATAAAATCTGTGAGGGATTTTTAATATCCAACTTCATCTAAATAAATATCCACATCCTCACCTTTACAAAAAGCAATAATCACTTCCTGTAAACGTCTTGGACAAAACTGATACTGATCAAACTTTCGAATCGGAATCCATTCTACATCAACCTGGTTACAATCTGGGTAACTTCCATTTTGAATTTCAGTCTCATCCTCTGGATAGCAAACAAAAATATGTTCAATCGTATGTTCGCATGCCTCATAATTAGATAAATAGTCGCGTACAAACAACAAATCATGAACCTTAACATTAGCATTCACCTTTTCAAAACAATGCCTTTTTATAGAATCAAACATGTCTTCCACATGACCTATCTTTCCACCCGGTAACATATAATAACAAACTTGCTCATCCAAAACCTTTAAACAAAGCAACTTTCCTTCCTTCACTATCACAGCACGAACAGAACAATTTACCACCAAAAAACCGCCCCCTCATACAAAAAAATAGCCCTTACATCATTATATTTCGCCAAAATAAAAAGTGACCTAAATATAGTGAAAAAAATAAAAAAAGCATACCTCAGTATGCATTTGCTATTATCTAAATTAAAACCATTTTGCCGATGCTGGCAAAATGGTTTTGTCCCACTACATATAAATCACTACTTATTTCTAAAAACACTACAAGAGTTCATGACTTTCTGCATATGTTATCCCTACATCAGACTGAAACCTCGTATTACCCCATTAGTGGAGGAAACCTAAAAAGCTAATCTCCGATTACGCTTTTTAGGATGGGTCCCCATGATCAAATCTCATTTTTCGGATGGTTGTAATTTTTCCGTTTTGTTTGTAAACACGTGGCACTCGGTCGCTTAACATACATAAAATTTCATAACTAATGGTTCCAATTTCATCTGCTACACGTTCAACTGGCATTCCATCTCCGATTAAGGTTACCATTGTTCCCATCTCAACTTCGTGTGGAAGGCGAATCATGAGCTGATCCATGCAAACACGTCCGATGATTTCACATTCCTTCCCTTCAACAATAACATTTCGGCCTTGATGAGCACGAATCCAGCCATCGGCATAGCCGATTGGAACAACTCCAATCCACTCGTCATTCTCCGCTGTATAAGTTGCCCCATATCCAACTTTGTCTCCCTTGTTGATACGTTTAACCTGAGTAATTTTAGAATATAGCCTTAGGGCTGGTTTTAAATCAAATTCAAGTGGAATAAACGTCGCATCTGGATTAATACCATAAAGACCAAGTCCTAAACGAATGGCGTGATCAAATTCAAATTCTCGTTGTAATAACGTCGCTGTATTTTCAATATGAACATATTTAATAGAACTTAAATCTAAATCTTCGATTAAAGATTCAAAGGTTTTAATCTGATATTCTAAATAATCCGCATCACAATCCGCTGTCGCCATATGAGTAAAGACTCCCTCAATCTCAACATTTGGTGCTGCTTTTAATAATTCAAATGTTTCTTTTACTTTTTCTTTTGTTGTTAATCCTAATCGATGCATTCCACTATCGATTTTCAAATGGACTTTTACAGGCGTTTCTAATGGTAACTCAACTAACTTTGAAATCCAACACTCATCGTGAGCTGTTAGGGCAATATTATACTGCGCTGCAATACTAACATCTTTTAAGCGAGTCATTCCTAAAACTAAAATAGGCGCTTCAATCCCAGCTTTTCGAAGACCTAATGCTTCATCAAGTCCACTAACCGCTAAATTCGTAACCCCCGCTAAAAGTGCAACCCTAGAAACCTCAACATCGCCATGACCATAGCCATTTGCTTTAACAACCGCAAAAATCTTTTTATTTGGATGCAACTTTTTAATTTGTTGTACGTTATAAACAATTGCATCTAAATCAACCTCTGCCCATGTGTCACGATAAAATGACATACATCTCACCTCTTAGCTTGTTTTCAACCTACTCATTAATTAACATGATACGCACGATAAACTTCGTTTTTCGCCAAACCACGTTCCTTCGCTACACGCTTAATACTCTCATTTGTACTGAACCCTTCAGAAACATAATGTTCAACATGATCAACAACTTCAAGTTCCTGCCACCATAACGTTTCTTCCTTCGTTTCAGTTGATCCTTCAACAATCACAACCATCTCACCGCGTAAATCATCGACAATATTCAAACATTCTTCAACCGTTCCGCGAACAAACTCTTCATACTGCTTTGTTAACTCACGTGCAATCACAATACGACGATTTCCTAAAACCTCTTGCATCGCTTGTAACGTCTCCTTAATACGATGAGGTGACTCATAATAAATCGTTGTAAAGGGTTGATACTTTAACTCTTCTAACTCTTTTTTCTTCTTCGACTTCACACGATTTAAAAATCCATAAAATAAAAATGGCTGTGGAACTAATCCTGATGCAATCAATGCACTTAACGCCGCATTTGCACCTGGAACTGGAATCACCGCAAACCCAGCTTTAATCGCCTCTGCCACAATCTCATAACCCGGATCTGAAATGCAAGGTAATCCTGCATCACTTACAAGCGCAACATTTTTACCCTCACTTAATAGCTCTATGATATAGTCACCTTTTGTTCCCTTATTATGTTCATGATAACTCGTTAACGGTGTCTCAATCTCATAAACATGGCACAATTTCTTTGTATGACGCGTATCCTCAGCTGCAATCATATCCACTGATTTCAAAACCTCAATTCCACGAGGCGTCATATCCCCTAAATTACCGATTGGTGTTGCCACCAAATATAAAGAAGCAAGGTCTTGTTTAAAACTTTTTTGAATCTGCATAATCTTCACTCCATCTATATCACACGCCATGTGCTCTACTAAATTTATTCTATGTGGAAATAGAGAATTTTTTGCTTTTTTAATTCAGTTATTATTTTTAAGAATAGGCTCCTGAACTATTGGGGATAGAAGCTCCTATCATCCCGTAAAAAAATTCTTTCAATTCATTGATATCTCTCTATAACCAATATCTCTTTTTAATTATCTAAGGAAAAAGTGCTAAACACATTAATTAGATTATCTCTATAAAAAATTCATCTCACTAAACACTTAGAGACTTATCTATTATAGCAGATTTTTCCCTTAGATATTAACGCGTTTAACACTAATTACCTCGATATTTATGATTTAAAATATATAACAACACCGACATCGATAACGTCATCATATTCTCAAAATCTTTTTCTACACTAATCACCGCAGGCTCTTGATTTAACTCAAATGTCAGATTCGCTACATAATCATAAATCTCCTGCTGATTTTGAAATGGAATAATGGCCATTTTACTGAAATCTTTTAACTGGCGTGATGCATACAAATGTAACTTTCCTTCATATTGAATATGCTGTCTAATTGAATGTGATGCGTGCAAATAATCATTCGCATGATAAATACACGTATAGTCACAGAAAAAGTGAATTAAAATACCTAACTTTTCTGAAAACTCTTCTATCTCATAATCTTTTTCAATCATAATATCAAGCCACTTAAAAATAACCGTCACATTATCCCGATAATAATGACTAAACTGACGATACTTTTTCTTTAAATCAGGTTTAACATTACCAAATACAAATTTTCGTCGACATACACATTTTTGTAACTCTTTTGGAAGTTCCTGATATAAAAATTCTCCAACTAGTCGATGAGTATTCGCAATCATACGACCATCTCCACTCTTTTTACTAATATTATTCTCTTAATTATAAAGAGTTATGTCGAATTTTGCTACATAATAGACGAAAATAATTGAGCTAATGATTCCAGAGCGCGCTTAAAAGCAGATCGTTTTATCCACTGTGAATAAATAACCTCTGTGCTTCTAGACAAATCAATATTAAAATCATTCAGTATACTCTGAATCGATTCCGTATGATAAAGCATTACGTTTACTTCAAAATTCAAATAAAAACTTCTGATATCCATATTCGTTGTTCCAACAGAGGCTACTTCCTCATCTACTACAATGACCTTAGAATGACAAAAAACACCATCATAAGTAAAAATTCGAACTCCAACTTCAAGCAATGGTTCAAAATACGATTGCGTCGCATAGTATACAAACTTTCGATCTGCACGACCTGGGACAATAATGCGAACATCAATTCCTGCCAAAGCTGCATTTTTTAGTGCCGTTATGACATCAAAATCAGGAATCAAATACGGGGTAATAATATAAACACTTTTTTCAGCTCCCATAATCATCCTAAAAAAAGCTTGTTTAATCGCAGCAAGTGTTGACTGAGGTCCTGAGTCAATAACTTGAACTCCTCCATCTTCAACCTCTGTCACCTTTTTATAATAAAGATCATTCGTTAGACGTTCACCCGTTGCAAAAAACCAATCACCCGAAAATAAAACAGCAAAATCACGAACCGCCTCTCCCTCTACCAAAATAGATGTATCCCGCCAAAATCCAAATTTCTTAGAACGATGAATATACTCATCTCCAACATTAATTCCACCTGTAATCGCAAGTCGACCATCCACTACAACAATTTTTCGATGATTTCTATGGTTAACCTTATTCGTTAAAAATGGAACTAAAACTGGGTCAAATTCAGCCACAACAATTCCCGCTTCTCTCATCTCCCTTAAAACAGAGCGCTTCATCTTTCGAGAGGTTCCAAGAGGATCAAATAATAATTTAACGTCAACCCCTGCCTGTGCTCGTTCTTTTAACGCATTAATAACTTCCATCCCAATATCATCACTATTAAAAATGTAATACTCAATAAAAATAAATTCCTGCGCATTTTTAATTGCATCAATTAAAACAGGGAATTTTTGATCTCCATTTGTTAAAATTCGCGTCTTCGTTCTAAATGAAACATCACTTCGACATGTCATTGTATTTAAACGAACGAGCATCTGTGACAATTTACTCATTTCCGTCTTAATATCCGACGTCTCATAATCACTCGATGGGACAACATAGTCTGGGCCTAATTCCTTCAATCTACGACGATACCGAAATGTCTCACGAAAATTATGTCCAAGCATTAAATACAAAATAATCCCGATAACCGGAAACAAGGCGATAATAAATAACCATGGCAACTTATTTTTAGAATCCGAATAAATAAAAATAACGAGCCACGTTAAGACTGAAGCCACCGATAGAATCATATAAACTAGTCCCCAAGTTGCTGCTACTACACTATCAAACTGTATCGAATAATAAAATCCAGCCAAATAAACAATCATTGTTAAGACAATTAATCCAATCATAACAAGCGACTTCTTCAACTTCAATCACCTACATTACCCATGATAACCATAGTTTATCCATTTTTTATGTAAAAATACAAAAAAGCTATCCTGTGGATAGCTTTTAATGGTTTAAAATGAATTTCCAACCAAAGGAAAGCAACGATCTTACTCAACAGAGTAAGCCGTCTAACCTAAGGACTCTATTCCTTTTTTCCTAACATAAATAAATCTAAAATTTCTTGGCTATAATTTAAACTTGTTTCATTCTCATAAACAAACAACGGTTGATCAATACGTAGATTTCCAGGATTACCACCCTTGATTCCTTCAATTAATAACACATTTGCCTCACGATTAATACGTGGATAAACTAATCGCATACGCTTAGGCTCAATCTTATACTTTCTAAACGTTTCAATAATATCGACTAAACGATCTGGGCGATGAACCATTGCAAAACGTCCACCATGCTTTAATAATAATGAAGCTTCCTTCACCACATCATCAAGTGTCGCTAAAACCTCATGACGTGCAATGGTTAAATAATCATTCTTATTCAAATTACTATCTGGATTTACCTTAAAATAAGGAGGATTACAAGTGACCACATCATGAGCATACTTTCCAAGCTGCTCATGAATTCCTTTTAAATCACCCTTCACAATCGTAATACGATCCTCAAGACCATTCACCGCCACATTACGAGTCGCCAAATCATAAGACATATCCTGAATCTCAACACCTGTAATATGTGCCTTAGAACGAAGCGATAAAAATAACGGAACCGGCGCATTACCCGTACATAAATCCACAATCGACTTTACACCCTTATTAATCGTCGGATAATCACCAAGCAACGTTGAATCAAGTGAAAAATTAAACATCTCTGGATTTTGAATAATCTTCAATCCATCATAACCTAATAAATCATTTAAAACCTCGTTCTCCTTTAAAAATTTCTGCATGAAATTCACCACCTACAAACTTAAACTCGCTAAATGCCACCTAACATGAACACCAAGCGAGTCCTAAAAATTACATCATAAGATTATAAAAAAACAATATCCAAATATTATCCACAATTTATAAAAATTAACGCCAAACTAAAAATCTCTATTTACCGCATCAGGAAACAATCTACCAATTGAGAATTAGATGATCTTCACCAATCTCTAGGGAACTTTTACGCTTACTAGCTGAATATAACGAAGCTTAGTAAAAAGTTATCCTTTAGAGTTACGCGAGATTAACCGTTCGGTTCAGCCTTTTAGTCCAATCTAGCTTTACCGAACAATCTCACTATAAAGTTCCCCTCACTCTTCATCATCAAAAAGCGATGATTCGGGTGATGGTTCACTTTTACGCGAGATTAACCGTCCGGTTCAGCTTTTTCTTTAGTCCAGTCGAGTTTCGTCAAGCAATGACCTTCAAAAATCGGACACACCGACCATTTCTCTTTGAGAAACTAAGTCGCTGGTACTTGCATTTTTGAGGATCATTAACCGCTTGACTCAACATCCTAGTCCATCAGTTCTTTTAGTTCTGGGTCGAATGGGATTTCTTCTTTTTTGACTTTTCGATCTAGAATTTTGATGATTTCAGATGCTTCGTGTTTACGTGTTGTATCTTTGTAATCAACGAGTAATGTTTCTGAAATCATGTTGATTGAACGAACGCGTCCTTCTCCGAATTCGGTTAACACACGATTTCCAACGTCAGGTAATCGTTGCATTAATTCAACATATGTTTCATTTTCATATTTTAAACAGCATAATAATTTACCACAAATCCCTGAAATCTTAGATGGATTTAATGATAACTGCTGATTCTTTGCCATCTTGATCGTTACCGTTGCAAACTCCCCAAGGAATGAGGTACAACATAACACACGCCCACAAGGTCCAAGACCACCAATCATCTTGGCAGCATCACGAACCCCAATTTGGCGTAACTCAATGCGTAAACGGAACGTATAAGCTAAATCCTTAACTAACTGTCTAAAGTCAACTCGTCCCTCAGCTGTAAAATAGAAAATTAACTTCGTACGATCAAACGTATACTCACAACCTAAAAGTTGCATATCTAATTTATTCTTAATAATTAACTGCTCACAACTAGCTAAAGCCTCAACTTCATCAGCCTTATTTTTACGATGCTTTTCAATATCCTCGTCCGTTGCAATTCGCATAACAGGTTTTAACGGTAAAAAAACATCCTCTTCATTCACAAACTTAGGACCGATCACAACCGTACCAAACTCCATTCCACGAATCGTCTCAACTAAAACATAATCACCTTTCTTTAACTCAAAACCGTTTGGATCAAAGAAATATTTTTTTCCAACTTGCTTAAACTGTACCCCTACTACTTCATATTGCATCAATAAATCCTCCCTTCATTTCTAAAAATAGTTGATCAAAACAAAGCAACACATTTGCGTTAGCCATCAAATGCTTTTCTGCATCCATCAAGGCTCGTAGCTTCTTCAAACAAATTGCAAGCGAATTAGCTTCTTCACTACTCGAAAGTGGCGCCGTATACATACGATAACGCAAATCCTTTGTCTTACCCACCTTTAATTTCAAGACATCCTCATAATAAATCATATAAAGCTTCAAAAATAAAAACTGAGCATCCTTCTCTTTAACTAAATCTTGATGCCTAGCTAGCACAATTGAGGGATCAAAATTCGTCTTTACGAAACAATCCTCAACTTTCAAAACAAGCTCAATCAACGAATTAAAATGCGCTGACTCTGCTAACTCGATACCTTCATCTATATTTTGAGTCAAAGCCGAAATAATCGGAGCATGTTGCGACACTCCCGCTTCAACATATTGCTGTATTAAAGATTCATTCGATAAAGACTTAAATGAAAGAATGACAGACCGTGAACGAATCGTCGGAAGCAACTTCTGCTTGTTCTGCGTCAACATAATCGCATAAGTATTCGCCTTCGGCTCCTCTAAAAACTTAAGCAAACTATTTGCCGCACTCACAGACATCTTATCAGCATCCTCAATAATATAAACCTTTGCACAATCCTCCGCTGCCATCTTTGAAAACTCCGACTGAAGCTCTTGAATCTGCTCTTTCTTAATACTATTTCCATCCGGTCGAATCATATAAACATTCACATGCCCATCAGACTCAATCATCTGACAATGACGGCACGTACCACAAATCCTATCATCCGACTCGCATAATAACATTTTAGCAAAATTCTTCGCAACAAACAACTTTCCAACACCTTTAGGTCCCTCTAAAATGTACGCATGCACCAGTCTATTTTTTTGATAACTATTGATTAAAAAGCGCACCACCTCTTGCTGGCGATCCTTAATTGTCTCCCAACCTTTCACATCCATCACCACCTTTCATCAATCCTTTATTATTTACCTAACTTCTCTAAAATTAACTGACAAATTTCATTTGTCACCGCTTCGATTGATTGCGTTGCATCAACCGTTACAATACGTTCACTAAACAAATTAGCTTGAATTTTATACCCTTCATACACTAACTGATGAAACTCAAGCCCTTCTAAATCCAAACGATTAACCTCACGACCACTATTAGCAGCAATACGCGCTAGTCCATCCTCTGGCTTAATATCAAAAAAAATCGTCATATCGGGCATAAACCCTTCAATCGCAAACTGATTAATCTCGCGTACTTCATCCATCCCAATTCCACGAGCATAACCTTGATATACAATCGAACTATCTACAAAGCGATCACATAACACAATCTTCCCTGCATCCATAGCCGGTTTAACCTTTTCAACTAAATGTTGACGACGCGCAGCAGCGTAAAGTAAAGCCTCAGTACGACTATCCATCTCTGTATTCTCACGATCTAAAATAACCTCACGAATTTGTTCCGCAATTTTAATCCCACCAGGTTCACGTGTATACAGAGTCTCAATCCCAAGCTCTGATAACTTTTGGATTAATTCATTTGCAATAGTTGTCTTTCCGGCCCCTTCTCCGCCTTCTAATGTAATAAAGAATCCGCTCATCATCATAACTCCTTTAGCTAAATAAATTTCAAATCCCATTATCTCATAAATAAAAACTTTTTGATAGATGGAATTATTCCCCGTTTAACGTAAAAAATAAAAACATCAGACACCAAAGGAGTTATCATGATGAAAAAAAACATACTACTATTTCTCACCTGTTTCCTACTTGTTTCCTGTGGCAATCAAAAACCAAGTACAGAAAACCACACCCAAAAACAACTCAACATCCTAACAACCGTCTACCCACTTACCTACTTCACCGAAAAAATAGGCGGACAATACGTCAACGTCAACTCAATCTTAACCCCTGAAAGTGATATCCACAACTACCAGCTAAACGACAACGTTACCAACCAAATCCTATCCTCACAACTATTCCTCTATATCGATGACACACTTGAACCATATATCGGGGACATTTCATTACAATTCCAAGAAAAGAACTTAAATTACATTGAAATCATCAGCCTCATAAAACAACAAACAGCTCCTGAAATTGGGGAAGCCCAAACCCTCATCAGTGGCACTCTCTCAACAACAGAATCACCCGCTCGAAAAGATGACAATCTAAACACCATTATTTCAGACTATCACCTTCCAGACAGTCGTAGCCAAACCAATGACATCACCACCATGTACGAAAGTCCTTATAATCATCTATGGCTACATCCTAGCTACGCCATCATGATGTGTGAAATCATCCGTGACGAACTTATCAAACTACTTCCAGAGTACAAACCAACCTTTGACAAGAACTTCGAAGAACTAAAAGAAAAACTTCTCGACCTCAACAACGCCTTTCTATCCCTGAGCACTGCTCCGAATCATTACTTCCTCGTTACACATGCTGCCTACTCAACATGGGCTGGATATGGACTCATTCAAATTCCAATCACCGATATGTATGAAAGCCCACTCCCACAACAAGAATTAGAAACTGTACAACGACTCGTATCAGACCTAAACCTCTCCTACCTATACTTTGAAGAAAACATAACAAACTATAAAGCCAAACAACTCCAAAGCGAACTCCACCTAAAAACTGCTACGCTCTACAATCTTGCAACACTCACCTACGACCAAATAAACAACGGAGACGACTACTTCTCTCTCATGTACCAAAACATCAAAAATCTAGAACTCGAACTCTACGAATAAAAAAAGAAGTAGGACCCAACATCCTACTTCTTTTCTAATATCTAAAAATTATCCATTGATTTTAACATCAGTAATTTGATTAAATACAACACGCTTTAAAGTTGAATCCGTGATAACTAATAATTGCTCATAATGCTCATCATAATGAGAAATCGTTCCTGATACAACAAAGCTATCACCATTTTCATCCGTTACCGTTAATTCAACTGGTAACTTCTCATCAAACGCACGTCTTAATCCTTTATATCCTAATGTTTCTTTAGTTGCAATAACCTGTGTATATTTTGAAAGGTCATCAAGATTTAAAGCGTCATTAGGTTGAATCATGCTTTGCGTCGACTGCTCCTGTCGACTAAATAATTTATTTATGAATTTTAGTGCCATATTTGCCTCCTGTATAATTCAACAAATAACTCGTTGCTTCCCTTATATCACCCTATCTATTTAAATTATAACATAAACTGTTTGATAAACAAACATTCTCATTATAATTAACCTTTCATTTTTTTCCTCACCTAGGTTATGAACACCTTATTTTTACAATTATTTTTCATTATCTACATAATCCGTCAAAGGTTTCAACATCTCTTCTGGATAATCAACTCGTTGCAGATACAACCCTTGCGGCTTAGCAGTATGACCTGCCAATTTTCGATTTTTGGCCTCGATAATTGTCTTAATATCTTCGGGTTTTTTCTTACCTTCTCCGATTTGAATCAACGTACCGACCATAATACGAATCATATAACGTAAAAATCCATTCCCAACGAAAATAAACGTTAACTCGCCATCCTCATCAATGAGATCTGCCTGGTAAATCGTTCTCACCTTATCAATATCATCTAAATTACCACAGAATGACGTAAAATTATGAGTCCCAAGCAAATACGTCATTGCCTCTCTCATCTTTTCCACATCAAGTGAAAAGCGGTGATAATAAACATAATTACGCTTCATTGGATTATACTCATTTAAAGACAATCGATAACGATACTCCTTAACCTTTCCATGATAACGAGAATGAAACTCAGGATGAACCTCCTGACTATCAATAATATAAATATCTTCAGGTAAGATCGAATTCAATGCCCGAACATATCGACTACCATCCATATTCACCACACTATCAAAATGGAAAACTTGACCGTATGCATGCACACCCGTATCCGTGCGTCCCGAACTATGAATCGTAACCGGTTGCTTACTAATCTTCTCTAAAGCTGCCTCAATTTCACCCTGTACCGTTCTTTGACCCGGTTGACGTTGATACCCATTAAACAAAGTACCATCATAAGCAACCGTACATTTAATTCTTTTCATAATGACCCACCTTTAGAACACAATTGCACCAACAAAAATAACTAAACAAACAACAATTAATCCCGTATCTGCCACATGCCAGCACAAACGATTAATACTCGTCTTAGGACGTCCTGGAACATAACCACGAACCTCCATCGCATTCGCCAACTCATCCGCGCGTTTAAACGACAAAATAAACAATGGCACCAATAAAGAAATCAACTGCATGACCTTATCCTTGAACTTACCTTCCTTAATATCTACACCACGAGAAGCCTGCGCCTTTAAAATCTTCTGCGTCTCCTCGAATAATGTTGGAATAAATCGAAGCGCAATCGAAATCATCAACGCCAACTCCGATACCGGCAACCCCACCTTCTTAAATGGCTTGAATAAAGACTCAAGCGCCAACGTCAAATCAGATGGTTTAGTCGTAAGTGTCAACAAAGTAGAAATAAGCACAACAATAATAAGTCGGATACTCATAAAGAAACCAAGATTAAGCCCTTCATCATAAATGCCGATAGGCCCCAGACTAAAAAGTAAATTTCCTTGCTTATTAAATAGAACCTGTAAGAAAAACGTCAAAATCACAAAGAACCAAATTGGCTTCAGACTTCTAAAAAAATAATCCAAAGGGATCTTCGTCAACTTCATCGCAATTAACTCAACCACAACTAAAAGTCCAATAAAAAACCATTGCTCAATTAAAAAACTTGAAATCACAAATAAAGATGTTGCAATAATCTTTGAACGAGGATCCAGTCGGTGCCAAAATGACTGACCCGGTAAATACTGTCCGATAATAATTCCGTTCACAAACTAGCCCCTCTCTACTAAATCTTCAATTTTTAAAACAAACTCCTCTGTTGTTAGAGGTAAATCCTCAACAGATAATCCGAGCTTTGAAGCAAAATTATAATAATTCTGCGCCGCTAACGGTAAAGTAATCCCGCACTCTCCAAGTAACTCAACCTCTTTAAACACCTCTTTTGGTGACCCTTGTAACTTCATCTCACCACGATGCATCACAATAACATGCTCTGCATACTCACATACCAGATTCATATCATGAGTAACTAACACAATAGTCTTACCATACTTCTGATGCAAATCATTAAAAATCTGCATCATCTCATGTTGTCCTTGAGGGTCAAGTCCAGCAGTGGGCTCATCAAGGACCAAAATATCAGGATTCATCGCTAAAATTCCAGCTATCGCAACACGGCGCATCTGTCCTCCACTCAAATGAAAAGGAGACTGCTCCAAAATACTATCTTCCAACCCAACAATCTTAGCAACCTCTTTCGCCCTTTGACGAGCTTCCTCTTCAGAAACTCCATAGTTCATTGGACCGAACATAATATCTTTTTCAACAGTTTCTTCAAATAACTGATACTCAGGAAACTGAAATACTAAGCCAACATGCTGACGAATCGCTTTTAAATTTTTGTTTTTCTCATCCGATTTAATCGTTTGTTTTCCGACAGTAATCACACCACTTGATGGTTTTAACAAACCATTCATATGTTGGATAAGCGTTGATTTTCCAGAACCAGTATGTCCAATGATTGAGACAAACTTATTATCTTGAATATCAATATTAATATCATAAATTGCTCGCTGTTCCATTGGCGTATTTAAATTATAAACATGACTTACTTTTTCAAACTTAATGCCCATAACTTATTCATCAACTCCTCATCGCTCGTACAAATATCCTCAATAATACCTTTATCTTTCAAATCATAAGAAGCTTTAACAGCAAAAGGAACATCTAATTGTACAGATTCTAATAACTCTTTCTTTGCAAACACTTCTTTTGGTGTTCCCTCTAAAATAATTTCTCCATCATTCATCACAACAATACGGTCACTAAACACAGCTTCATCTAAATGATGCGTAATCATAATGATCGTCTTATTATGATCTTCAGCCAATTCACGAACTAAACTCATCATATTTTGACGACCTTGTGGATCAAGCATTGCAGTTGCTTCGTCTAAAATAATAACATTAGCTCCAAGAGCTAAAACACCCGCAATTGCAACACGTTGTTTTTCTCCTCCACTTAAGCGATGCGGTTCACGGTCTAAAAAGTTTTTCATTCCAACTTTTTCAGCATATTCATTCACAAGGCGATGCATTTCATCATATTCAACACATTTATTCTCTAATCCAAATGCAATATCATCACGTACAGTACTTCCTACGAATTGATTGTCTGGATTTTGAAAAACAATCCCTATTTTTTGACGAATATCATAAACTGATTCTTCATCTAACAATTGATTATCCACATAGATTTCACCCTCATTAGCTTTAACTAACCCAACGAGTAATTTCGATAAAGTCGACTTTCCAGAACCATTATGACCAAGAATTGTTACAAATTCACCTTTATTAATTAATAAATTATAATTTTTTAATACAGTTTGATTCTCTTCATAACCAAATGTTACATTACTTAATTTAATCATTGCATTTTCCAAAATATCTCGCCACCTTATCCTAGATTGCTACTCCGTCAATTCCACTATCTACATTTCCTACTATTTCAATAACTAGATAATGTGGTGCACAAATAATACTTTGTCCTGTTTTACTTAAAGTTCCAAATAAAATACATTCATGATCTGGACAATCAGCTTCTTCAATATGAACACCTTCCGCATTAACAATTATCTTATTATAACCTAGCTCTGTTTCAATTTCATAAATATGTTCCTTACCATCAATAGGAACTCGTGCATATTCTGATCCTTTTAAAGAAATAACCACTTCTTGATCTACCTGGGGCTGTAAACTAAACATAGCGAATAGTCCACCACTAATAATTAAAACAGCAATTATAATATATACATCTAACCTTTTCATCCACTTACCCTCCAAGTCATTAATATCTGTAAAAAAATACTTATTCACATAACATTATAACAATTTTATTATTTACTTGTCATTCTAAAGAAGAGGAAAATATGTGTATTAATCTATCAAAATAACTAGTTATAAATATATTGATAGATAACAAATGTATAACAAAAAGGAATAATTTGTAAATGTTGTTTTTTTTTGATAAACTAGAACAATCACATATAAGGGAGTGAAAAAATGTTTAAAAAATTTATTTCTTACTATAGGAATCATTTAGGATTATTTATTCTAGATATGATAGCCGCGCTACTTATGGCAGGTATCGACTTAGTTTATCCTTATTTTACAGGGATATTTATGGATGATTATATTCCAAATGGAAAAATTCAATCTATGGTTATAGTAAGTCTTACTTTATTAATATTATTTATTATTCGTTTAATATGTTCACACATCGTCAACTATTGGGGGCATATTATGGGATGTAAAATGGAATTTGATATGAGACAAGATTTATTCAAAAAATTTCAATCCTTGAATTTCAGTTATTATGATGAAAATAAAACCGGTGTTATTATGTCCCGATTAGTAGGAGATTTAAGAGATATTACAGAGTTAGCACATCATGGACCAGAAGATATCTTTATATCTCTGATCATGATTATAGGAAGTTTTATTATATTATTTAATATTAATGCTGTATTTACCTTATCGATATTTCCTATCATCATTTTAATTATCATCTTCTCAATGTGGAGACGGAATGCAATGATGCAAGGATTTAGAGCTACACGAAAAACACAAGGAGAAATCAATGCACAAATTGAAAGTAGTATTGGGGGAATCCGTTTAACAAAATCATTTGCAAATGAAGATTACGAGTACAATAAATTTACTGAAAATAATTTAAACTATGCTAACTCATGGAAAAATGCACTATTCCAAATGTCAATCTTCTCAAGCGGAAATACCTTTTTAATAGATATTTTGAATCTCATATTATTAATTATGGGAGGAATCCTCGTTTATAATAATACATTAACATTTGGAGATTTTACTGCGTTTCTCCTATACATAAATTTCTTAATTAAACCAATTCAACGCTTAATTAATTTTATGCAACAATTCCAAACAGGATGGGCAGGATTTGAAAGATTCTACGAAATTATTCAATTAGAACCCAAAATTAAGTCAAAAGAAAATGCTATTTATTTAAATAATCCAAAGGGAAATATTATTTTTAACCATGTAAACTTTAAATATGAAGCAAATGAAGAACATGTGTTAACAGATTTTAATATTAATATTGAATCTGGTAAAAAAATAGCTTTAGTTGGAGAATCAGGTGTTGGGAAATCAACTATCTCTCTACTAATTCCAAGATTTTATGATGTAACATCTGGAGAAATATTAATAGATGATATTAATATAAAAGATTATGAATTAAGCTCTTTAAGAAAAAATATTGGACACGTTCAGCAAGAAGTATATATTTTCTATGGCAATATCCGTGATAATATTTTATATGGAAATCCACAGGCAACAGAGGAAGAAATAATTATAGCTGCCAAAAAAGCTCGTATTCATGACTTTATCATGTCACTAGAAAATGGATATGATACTATTGTTGGAGAACGTGGAGTAAAGCTTTCTGGCGGGCAAAAACAAAGGATCGCAATTGCACGAGTATTTCTTAAAAATCCTGCAATACTCATTTTAGATGAAGCGACATCAGCATTAGACAATATCACAGAGATGTTAATTCAAGAGGCATTGGAAGATTTAACAAAAGGTCGAACAAGCATTATAATAGCCCATCGTTTAAGCACTATAAAAGAAGCAGATGAAATCTTAGTCCTTTCAAAAAATGGAATCTCAGAAAGAGGAACACATGAAGAGCTATTAAATAAACAAGGATATTATGCTGAACTCTATAATACCCAATTCAAAAATTTATAAAAAAAGAGAGCGAATGCTCTCTTTTTTATCTATTAAAGTTTTCCTACTAAGTCTAAGCTTGGAGTTAAAGTTTCAGCTCCTGGTTGCCATTTAGCTGGACATACTTGATCTCCGTGCTCAGCAACGAATTGAGCTGCTTGTACTTTACGTACTAATTCTTCAGCATTACGTCCAATTCCTAAATCATGAATTTCATAAGCTTTAATTTGACCTTCTGGGTTAACGATGAATGTTCCACGTAAAGCTAAACCTTCTTCTTCAATCATAACACCAAATCCACGAGCTAAAGTTCCAGTTGGATCTGCTAACATTGGATATTTGATTTTTGCAATTGTTTCAGAAGCATCAGCCCATGCTTTATGAACGAAGTGAGTATCTGTAGATACAGAATATACTTCACATCCCATTTCTTGGAATTTAGAATAGTTATCTGCTAAATCTCCTAATTCAGTTGGACAAACGAAAGTGAAATCTGCTGGATAGAAGAAGAATACAGACCATTGTCCTTTAATTGTTTCGTTAGTTACTTCTTTGAATTCACCATTGTGATAAGCTTGAACTTTAAAATCTACTACTTGGGTATTGATTAATGACATTGTAATCCCTCCAAATTCATTATAGTAATAATTACTGATATTGTTATTATATATTAAGCAATTTAAAAAGTCAAATATAATGATTAAAATAATAATAATTTTTTAAAATCATATTTATATATCAGTCCAAGATATTAGGGGTTATCGTATCTGTATTAAGTTTCAGGATAATTTTATTTATTCCTGATTTTCAGTAATAAGAAATTTAGTTGATATAAAAAAGACATCATAACGATGTCTTTTCCTAATAACCTTATTATTCAAACTACTAGAAATAATAAACATAAAATATTTATCTAGAATCCATTGCTCATTCTCTCCACCACAATGTGCTTTCCATATATTAACATAGTTAGATTAACTCTCCTATCCTATTACAATGTTATTGATTAAAACCATATTGAAAGAATAAATTTTGATATTTTATTCATATTGTAATAGAAAATTTTTAAATATTAAAAATAAAGATTATTTAAAAGAGTTTAAATTAAATAGGCTCACTAGCTTTATATTTAAAGAAAGTATATCTTATCAATCCATATTCGTCTTAAAAGTCTCTCTTGTTGAAAAGAACTATTACATTTTTTATAAAATATAATATGGTATTACTTTGAAAACTCAAAAAAAATACCAGAGTCAAAATTATGCACCATCATAAAGTCTATCCTACACTCAACAGTTAATCCATTTATAGCTTTTATGAGTCTCAGGATTTCACTTAAAGTCATTCACTGTAAATAGATTATACTTTAACCGACAGAACTATTTAAAAAAGAATAAAAAAAGACTAGTTCTTAATAAAACTAGTCTTTTTTTATATGCTATAGTATTTAATTTTCTAAACAAAAAAAATGATAACCAATTATCATTTTAATCATTAATATGGTGCGGGTGACAGGAGTTGAACCTGCACACCAAAGGTACTAGAGCCTAAATCTAGCGCGTCTGCCAATTCCGCCACACCCGCATCTATAAATGGTGTCCTGCAGAGGACTCGAACCTCTGACCCTCTGATTAAAAGTCAGATGCTCTACCAACTGAGCTAGCAGGACTTTTATGGTGGAGGATGACGGGCTCGAACCGCCGACCCTCTGCTTGTAAGGCAGATGCTCTC
>NZ_JAGAVR010000100.1:0-3407 GCF_017941855.1 Turicibacter sp.
CAAATAAGTTTTTGGCTCAGTTTGAAGCATTGCTTGCATCCAGTGTGTTAATGCAGGAATAGAAGAGATATTCCCGATAAAAACAAAGAAAGCAATAAAGGTTATGAGTAGTGCGTAATCTACCTTTTTGAATAGCTCTGTTAGACTTTAATGTTGAAATTTGCATAGCTTCTTAGAAATGTGGTAAACTAATACAAACAAACGTTTGAGGTGAATGTTTATGCCAACCATTGATAGCGTTATGGCTGATGTAATGTTTTTAACAGATTACCAAAAAGAGATATTAGCAAATCGTATATTTGAAATGTTGTCATTAAGCCCTGTCACAATAAAAGAGTGTCGTGAGGCTCGTTTTGCTATGGGGCAAAAGTGTCCGCATTGCGAAAGTAACGCTATTTCTAAATTCGGTAAAACTAACTCTAAACAACGTTATAAGTGTAAGTCATGCACCAAAACATTCACTGACTTGACTAAATCAGCTCTATCGAGCTCTAAAATTCCTTTATCAAAATGGTTAGAATATACTAAATTAATGATTTTAGGTGCAAGTATTCGTAAGTGTGCTGAGCATATCGATGTATGCATTAAAACCTCTTTTTATATGCGCCACCGCATCTTAGACGCTATTCGTATGGCTATTGGGATGGGGCATTTGGAAGGGGTTATCGAAATGGATGAAACTTTCTTTGCAGAATCCTTTAAGGGCAATCATGAGAAAAGTGGATTTCAAATGCCACGTCCAGCTCGCAAGCGTGGGAAAGAAGTTAAGAAGCGTGGTATTAGTTCTGAACAAGTGTGTGTACTAACAGGATTAGACCGCTATGGCAATATTTATATGGAATTAATCTGCAAGGGACGCTTTAAGAGTTCAGATTTAAATAGGATCTTAGAAGGTCGTATTGACCAAGATTCAACGCTATGCACAGATAGTCACAAAGGGTATATTCAATTTGCAAAAGAATTTAACTTGGAGCACAAACCAATTAAATCGGGTCGCTATTTAACAGAAGATTTTTACTCTATACAAAGATTGAACTCCTTTCATAGTCGCTTGAAAAATTGGATGAAGAATTTTAATGGAGTTTCAACAAAGTACCTTACCAACTATTTATATTGGTTTAAGTGGCTTGAGTATATTAAAGATGATAAAGAAGTGATAAAAGGAAAACACACCCTTATTCAAGCTGTTTCAAGTCAATTAGAGATTAAGATTGAAGATTATAAAACACGTCAGGCTTTATTCCGCTAAAATTATTTGTAAAATTTTACCTAATAACTTATAATGACGATATTAATAACATTATAGGGGTGATTGAATTTGAAAAAGATAGCCGTATTTGTGGGATTTATCGTCCTTGTCTTAGGATGTTATTTTATTTCCATTTATTCATTCAGTTTAAATGAAAAGGTAGTTGGAAGTATTCAAGTACGTGAAAATGGATTAGAGGGTATTGAACTATCCAAAGAGGAAATCACTTATTTAGTTAGCGAACTAAATAACTTAAACTTCAAGATTTCTAATAAAGACCTTGAGACCACAACAAATGCCAAAGGTTATGAATTTGCTCAAGAAAAGTTTAGTATCTTTGTGCGCGATAAAAAAGGAAAAGAATTAGTAGATATTCGTATCTATGATGAGATAAACATCTCGTGTGTTAAAGGTTATGGTGCTGGGACTTTCAACATAGGCTACCATGCAACAAATGGAGAGTTTGATTTAGAAAAGTTAAGCTCTTTAATTGAATAAAGGGGCGATTGAATTTGAAAATTAAGGTTGTTATCATTTCTTTAATCTCATTTCTCATTATTATGGGGGGAATAATCTTTTTACGTTTTTATACGATTTCTGATGATTTTAGTACATTTACAGGAATAAAAGCTATGACGTCGCTTTTGACAGGAAATGCCGTTGTTGAATTCACTGGAAATGACAATCAGCAATTTATCATGATTAATTCAGGAAGTGATACTGAAACATCATATGAACTGGCAATTTCATACCTTGAATTAAATAAAGGCTATGTCTGTACTTATGTTGATTCGAGTTTTATTGCTTGTCAAATAGATGCTGAAGATAAAGAAAAACTTTGGATATACTCTGAGATGTACACAAAATATTTTGTTGTTTTCAAGTTACCTAAAGAAAAAGAAACTACAAATTAATTTGTAGTCTTTTTTTATATTTTAACAACATTTTTATCTAACACAGCAAAATATAAAGAAAAATCAACAAAAAGAGCCTTCAATGGCTCTTTTACTATTTTTCAGAACAATTATTTTTCTCAATCGATTTTAATGTATCTAAAATTTCTTGCAACATTTTAGCATTCACATAACTTGATTTTGCTGCTTGAATTGTATCTCTTTTTAATTCTAATAAATACTGAATAAATAATGGTACTAATATTCCTGGAACAGATGCTAACATAAATGATATTAGGTATATAAACCCTGTCCAAAAACTAACTTCTGCCCATGTATAAAGGAAGATACCTATCCCTAAAACCATTGCAATGCAACTAATCACTCTAATGCAATCTCCAAAAAATACAATTCCTGAAAAATCCCCTTCAACAAATCGAGAGGATGCTATCCCAAAAAACTCATCAACTTTTTGATTTTGTTTAATTAAAGGAGTTGTTGCATGAGTAGTTACCGCTACTGTTTTATTTCGATTTTCATCAGGTTTTCTACCGCATGTTTGACAAAATTTAGACGCTTTTGGATTTTCGGTTCCACAAGAGCGACAACGCCATAAATTCATATTTTTATCCCCCTATTTTTATTTATTACAACTAACTATTATAAATGAAACATTTGTTAAAGTCATTCTCTACAAGATTCAAGGAGCTATTAGCCTTCAAAACTGACTGACCACAGGGCAAGCCCGGTGGGTTCCTATCATGTGATTTCTCGTACTCGTTACTCATAGTTGAAAACTATTTTCGGGAGATACGCACTCTCTTTAAAAGAAATTTTTAAAGTAGACATCGCCTGTCTTTCACAGAGGATGGAAGGACGACCAAGCAGTCCGTTGACCACAAATGTTGAATCGTCTTCTTCAATTAGACAGAGGCCTAATCAAAAGGATGTTCAGTCAAGCACCCTATATTTATTATATCATATTTTTAAAAAAAGCTGTGTTAGACAATTTTGTTGATAAATAAAAACATTTAATATTAAGCATTTTTGAAAGTAAATTTTTAAAACAATCCTTGATTTAAGCAAAACAACTATCAAAAACAACATTTTTGTCTAACAGAGCCTTTTGAATAGGGAACGGTCTGAAATTAGGACGAATAAAAGAGTCAAAATGAACGTCCATTCTACTTTTATGAGATGAAACACGGACATTAAAATGATGCCAAGTAAAAAAGAATAGGCTAATACCTTTTTAGGTTGTTCGA
>NZ_JAGAVR010000101.1:0-18095 GCF_017941855.1 Turicibacter sp.
AGCAAACTACTTGAAACATAATGTATAGCACTCTTAAATTTAAACTTAAATGAACCATTTGGATTTTTCATATCTTCAATTCGAATAAATCTAAATCCTTTAGGATTTAGACGGTATTGTTTTAGCATATTCCTAGAAGATCCATCATCCATATATTCAACAATACAAACTACCTCATTTAATAAATACAGCTCATACTGTTCATCTAACTTTGCATACTTATACCCAAGTCCAACATATTTTTCACCTTCAAAAATTGGATACGGGTATTTTTTTGTTAACTCTGTCCGATATATAAGTTTTTTATCTCCTTTTAAATCATGCTTGTGATACAAATCAAAATACTTTGAAGTTTTTAAGTGATTTGGAAACTTATCCCCAATGACTAGTTCGTTTTCATAAGCATCAAGAGCTGCTATTCCAGCAAGTTTATCGCTTTTAATGCTATTCCAACAATCAGTGATTTTTTCAATGGCATCCTGTGGCATATAATCATCTGAATCAATACATACATTAAGTTCGGTCTCAATTAATTCATAAGCAGTATTATGGGCTCCATGCATCCCCTGATTTTTTTGATAATGATATTGAATTTCTATTTCATTTTCAGTAATCCATTCCTCTACTAATTCTTGAGTATTATCCGTTGAACCATCATCAATAATTAACCAAACAAAATCTTTACACGTCTGTTGTTTCAAACTTTTATAACACTTGGATAGCGTATAAGCTCGATTATATGTTGGTGTAAAAACAGTAATTTTCTTCATCTTCTCCCCCTTAATACGCTAAATAAAATTCTTCTAATACTTTCACATTGGCTGAGGTATCATAACCTTTTTTTATTAGAAATTCTTGGTTATCTTCTCTATTAAAATTCCCATTTAATATTATTTCAGCCCATTTTAAACTTCCTTCAGATAACTCTAAAAATTCAACTTTTTTTGTTATATTTGCTTCTTCCGTTACACCAGTCGACGTAATACATCTTAATCCTGATGCCTGAGCTTCCACTAATACAACTGGTAATCCTTCAAATAATGATGGAAATAAAAATAAATCCATAGCCTGCATCAATTCAGGAATATCATCTCTTAATCCCAAAAATATAACACTATTTGATAATTTAAATTGTCTAACTTTCTCTTCAATCTGTAACTTTAAATATCCATCACCAATCAATAACAAAACAGTATCAGGATTTTTCTGGTTGACTTCCTTAAAGATGTCAATCAGAAACCTATGATTTTTTTGCGGATTAAATCGTCCTACGTGACCAATAACAATTTTATTTGCAATTCCTAATTCATTGCGATATTGCTTTCTTATTGATTCATCGTATTTAAATCGATTTGTATCTACCGCATTATTTAAAATCTTAACCTCTTTATTATATTTTTTTCCAAAAAGCCACTCGCCTGCTCTTTTTGAGCAAGCAAAACGATGAGTGAAACTCGATTTTAAATTTAACCGTCCATACACTCTAAATGGATACTTATAATCAAATTTTAAATCAGCTAAATGACTGTGAGCTATTCGACATGGAACTCCTATTTTATTTGCAGCTTTCAAAACAAACCCACTGTTTTCATTAATATGTGAATGAACAACCTGATATTGATTGTTATCTTTAAAGAATCGTTCTAAATCTTTAAGATATTTTCGATAATTCCCCGGCTTTATCGGTAACATTCGATAAATCTTACCACCTAACTCTTCAATCTCATCATCGTAATCCCCACGTTCCTGACGATGTACCATAAAATCAAACTGTATTTTTGAACGATCAACCTGACGATAATAATTCATTAACATGGTTTCTAATCCACCACGATTCATGATTGTAACAACCTGTAATATCCGCTTTGGCCCCACCTTGATTCTCCTCCTACACGACCTTTCGTAAAAAATTAATAACTTTAATCATCGAATAAGTGGGATATACCCATCGTTTTTTATTAAATAAATAAAATAACTTCCAATGGAATGGAAAACATCTCAGATTAAACTGTTTAAAATCTTCAACTAAATACGATTGATTCAATAATTTTTTCACTTGACCTAATTGTTCTTTCTTTCCTGAACGATTAAATACTTCATTTAATCCTAATCCAAGTACTGATAGACAGCGTCTATTTTTAAGTGCATCTTGATAATCAGAATTCAATTGATATTTTTCGATCAAAAACTCCATATAATCAAATAAACATTTAAACTGCTCTTGTAATCGCGGGTTATATTTATTCGTAATTGAATTTTGATTTTCTTTCCAATAATGGTAATAGGGTTGATTAACAAACATAATTCTTTTTGAAAAATGCATCACTTCCATATTAAATAATCCATCTTCGTTTGAACCAATCTTATTTAAGGATACAAACTTCCCCTCACATTGCTCAATCAGTTCTCTTTTATATAACTTCGCCCAAACGGTTCCCAAAGAATCAAGACTTTGAGATTGATCGAGCTCAAAATCTAATGGACCAAATAATTGTCGGTGTAAAGTTTGTAGTTTTTCTCCCTCGTATAGAACTTTATTTCCTAAATTAAATATTTTAGGTTTTGAATGGGTTTCAAACTCTCGAATATAGCTACACATCACAATATCGCACTCATTTTCTATCGCTTCCCTATACAAAGATTCTGTAGCTGATAACTCTATCCAATCATCACTATCAACAAAAGCAATAAACATTCCTTTTGCATGCATTAAGCCAATATTTCGAGAATCTGAAACTCCTGTATTCTCTTTATCAACAATAACGATCCTTGAATCATTCATCCTGTATTGAGTTAAGATTGATAAGCTATTATCCGTTGATCCATCATTCACACAAATTATTTCAATCTCTTTTAAAGTTTGATTCACTAAACTATCAAGACATCTTGCTAAGTATTTTTCTACATTATAAACAGGAACAATAATACTGATTTTTATCACAATTATTTATCCTCCTATCTGACCTCGATATATTGAACTTGTTTTTTTGACAACATTACGAATATCAAATAAGGCTACTTTTTTCTTATTAATTACATGTTTATACCCTTTGCTTTTAATTTGATAATTAACTAGTTGTGCAAAATACTCTGCACCTTGATCAATATTGATATATGTAATTAATCCTAAATCAACTTCCTTTGTAATTTTATTTGAAATAAAACATGGAACTCCACTTATTTGTGCCTCTACTAAAACTACAGGTAACCCTTCCCACTGAGATGGAAAAATGAAAAAGTCTGATTTAGATAAATACGTACTAACCTTTTTGGTATTACCGATAAAATTTATATGTTTCTGTAATTGATATTTTTGTACTAGCTCTTGTACAGCAGCTTCTTGAGGTCCTTTGCCAATCCAAGTTAAATGATAGCGGGAATCCAACTTCAAAAGTTCTTTCATAATCTCAACAATAAACAAACTATTTTTTTGTTCACAGATTCTTCCAATTGTGATTAAATTAATCTGTTTTGTTTCTTCACTTATTTTTTCATAATTAAAATGATTATCTTTAAATGTATTTAAATCAATTCCATTCCAAATGACGTGAGTTTTTTTAGCTTTAACCACTTTTTCCCCATACATATATGAATTAGCTAAAGTTGAACATCCAACTTTAACATTAGAAAATAAATTAATTAAAACTCTCATTAATAAACGATAAATTTTTATAGGAAAACTTACCTTAGAAGTTATTGCTCCAGCACTATGAGTATTATGTGCATGAGAAATACGAATAGGTACTCGTGCTATAAAAGCAGCTAATAAATTAACTCCATTAAAGAAATCAATATGTGTATGAACGACATCAAATGGCCCCTCGTTTTTTAAAATCTTTATCAACCTAAAAAAGTGCTTAATAATTGGACCTATACCATCTAAATCACTCGTATGAAATACCCTGGCACCTTCTTCTAAAACTTTATCTTCATGAAATTGTTTTCCATCAGATGCAACAGCAAAGTCTATCTCAAATTGTTCTCGATCAATATTATTAAAAATATTTAATACAAAAGCTTCAATTCCTCCTGGAGCTAATCCATGACATACCTCTAATACACGAATCTTTTTTTCGTTACTATTACCCCTCATAATATAATCCTCTATCCTCTAAACTAAAATCTTTTGAAGCTCTCCAACCACTGATTCCACATTATACTTCTCAACTTCTTCGACTGCTTTGACGCCCATCTGATGTACCAACTCAGGGTTATCCATCAGTTTCTCAATACAATTAGCAGTAGTCACGGCATCTCCAACAGGTACTAAGAATCCAGTCTCTCCATCAATCACTAAATCACGAATCCCACGAATATTCGTTCCAATCACAGGTTTGCCACAAGCCATTAACTCCATGATATTTCGTGGTAATCCTTCACGATATGATAATAAAATTCCAATATCGCTAACCCCGATTAATTCTTTAATATCCGTCCGATAGCCAAGCATCTGAATACAGTCTGATAACCCGCGTTTCTCCACCTCAGCAACAACCTCATCAAACAACGATCCTTCACCTGCACAAAGCACCTTAACCGATTTTCCTCTTTGCTTCAATAATTCAACCGCTTGAATCATCTGATGATGATTTTTATTTTTGTTCACCTCTGCAATCATCAAAATCACAAAGTCATCCTTCGCTAAATCATACTTGTACCGATTAAACTTCGCTTCATAATCGCGTAACTGATAATCACTCACCGTAACGCCAACACCATTCACCTTATAAGTTGCTCGAGCTCCGAGTCGTTTTCCACGCTCAAAATCCTCATCATTAATCGTAATCAACTGATCCGTAAACTTTGCCATCACCCACTCAATTGGATAATACATCAGCCACCCGGATAATGAGCCACCTTGATGAAAATGGAATCCATGCACCGTATAAACTGTTTTTAAAGTGTGATATTTGAGTTTTAACAATCTTCCATACAACGCGGCAATCGGAGTATGAACATGCACCGTTTCATACCTATTCTCTTTTTGTATCTTTGATAATTTCCTAAATGCTTTTAAATTCCTTAGATCAAGCGGATTTCTTGTAAATGGAAGATCATAAACTTCCACACCTCGATTAAGCAAGATATCATTCACTTCTTGATCAACACAACAGGCAATATCCACAAGGTATCCTTGATCAAGTAACATCATAATATGGGGAACTAAAAAAGCATTGACCGTTCGACTAACCGTTGTTACATACAATATTTTCTTCATCTTTTTTCCCCTAACCACTTTAGCAGGTACCCCCACCACAGTACAGTAACCATATGTACCCTTTAATACAACACTTCCAGCTCCAACCTTCGTTTGTGGGCCAATTTTTAATCCTTGAATAATTGTGGCTCCACTTCCAATAAAACACCCTTCTTCAAGAGTCACATGACCTGAAATATTACAATTCCATAAAATATCACAATAATCTTTAATCACACTATCATGCCCAATGCCTGTTGACGCGCAAACAATGACGTGATCTCCCAAAATCACATCAACTGTCATCATTACGTGCTGATAAATGATACATCCTTCTCCAATACTCATGAATGGATTTAAATCCACCTTCGGATGAATTAATTTCGCAAACTTCACCCATGGATAAAACTCTTTAATTTTCATGATGATTTTCTTTTTGACTGTATAATTAGCGATAGCACATACCACATAAATCGGCTCTTTATATTGCGTTAAAATATCTAATGGGCCAAGAACAGAGATCCCATTATATTCCGTTCCGACCGCTGTAAAATCATCAATGAAACCTAGTAAATCCCAAGTAGGATGAACACGATTAATTGCCTCAACAATTAGCGTTGCCTCGCGTCCAACACCACCCGCCCCAATAATCAACAGAGGTTTCATTTTATTCTCCCTTTCCCTTAGACGATTCTTCTCTTAAACTTCTCCATCGTGACTTGCCCTTCCTGGCTAATTCCCTCCCGCTTCAATACCTTAATAACGGTCATCCACAGGATTTTTAAATCTAACCCAAAATGACGATGGTCCACATACCAGACATCCAAATTAAAACGTTCCTCCCAAGAAACCAAATTTCGACCGTTCACTTGGGCCCATCCCGTTAATCCAGGTCTGATTTCATGACGTCTAATTTGATGCTCATCATATTCTAGCAAATACTCAACAAGCAGTGGGCGTGGTCCCACAAAACTCATTTCTCCCTTTAAAATATTAAATAACTCTGGAAGTTCATCCAAACTTGTTTGACGGAGAAATTGGCCAAATTTCGTGAGACGCATCTCATCTGATAATGGCTGCCCCTTTTTATCGACCGAGTTACTCATTGTTCGAAATTTATAGATTTTAAAAATTTGATTATCTTTCCCAACACGTTCTTGTACAAAAAATACGGGCCATCCCATCTTAATCCCAACTAAAACAGCGACTAGCAGTATAACAGGCGATAATAAAATAATTAAAACAAGACTCATCACAATATCAAAAACTCTCTTTCGCATCCTTATTCCCCTTTAAATAAAGACTTAATGATTTCGATAACATATTCTTGTTCTTCGATGGTCATCTTCGTATCAGATGGTAAACAAATGCCACGATTGAAAACATCTTCACTCACTGAGTGATTATCATCCATATAATAAGGATAATCTTTAAAAATCGGTTGCAGATGCATTGGCTTCCAAATCGGGCGTGATTCAATATTTTCAGTTTCTAAAGCCAAAATAATATCTAATGGTTTAATCTGACACTCTGCATCTAAAATGGCACAACTTAACCAATAATTTGGTTCCCCGTACTCACGAATTGGCATCATATTAAGTCCTTCAATCTCTTTAAAGGCTTCTTCATATCGTTTGAAGATGGCTTTCTTTTGTTGAATTCGAGTTTCTAAGACTTGTAGTTGCCCTCTTCCAATTCCTGCCAATACGTTACTCATACGGTTATTGTATCCAAGTTCCTTATGTTCATAATGACGAGCGGCTTCGCGCGCTTGAGTTGCCCAAAATCGTGCTTTTTCAACATAAGCCTGATGATTTGAAATCATCATACCACCACCCGATGTTGTAATAATCTTATTGCCATTAAACGAATAAATTCCAATCTCACCGTGTGTTCCTGAAGCTTGGCCTTTGTACGTTGCACCTAATGATTCTGCCGCATCCTCTAAAATTGGAACCCCATGTTCATCACAAATCGCTTTGATTTCATCCATATCAGCACTTTGACCGTATAAATGGACAACCACGACAGCTTTTGGTGTATAATCTTCAAACGCTTTGCGAAGTGCATTTGGTGACATATTCCAAGAATTTATTTCCGAGTCAATAAAAACGGGCGTTGCTCCTTCATAGATAATCGGATTACAACTTGCTGAAAAGGTAAGTGTCGAACAAAACACCACATCACCTGGTGAAACACCAAGGGCTTTTAATCCTAAATGAATGGCTGCTGTCCCAGAAGATAGTGCTGCCGCATGTGAAGTTCCCACTCTATGGGCGAGCTCTTTTTCAAACTCATTAACATTCGGTCCAAGCGGTGCCACCCAGTTCGTTTCAAAGGCTTCAGCTACATAAGCTTGCTCGGCCCCTCCCATATGAGGTGAAGCTAAATAAATCCGTTTCCCCATGTTTATCTCTCCCTAACTAACATCCTCTACGACTAAATTTAACTCTTTCTTAAAATGATGGTCTGGCTCTTTATATGTTGTCACAATTTCTTTCATCATCTCTCTAACCAACTTGTCATCTGAAAGGACACATTTTAATTGATCCAAATGATGTTGCAACCTTTCAAAGCTTTCTACTGGAGGACGGCCAATAAATATTTTCTTATTCGCGGTCTTTAATAGTCCCTCTTCAGATAGCAACAATTCTTCAAACATTTTCTCACCAGGACGAAGCCCTGTATATTTAATATCAATGTCTTTTCCAAGTTCGAGTCCTGACAGACGAATCAATCCTTTAGCTAAATCGACAATTTTAACAGGTTCTCCCATATCTAAAACAAAGACTTCTCCCCCACGAGCCATTGCTCCAGCTTGTAACACCAACTCAACAGCCTCTGGTATTGTCATAAAATAACGAATAATATCAGGATGTGTTACTGTGATAGGGCCACCATTTTCTATCTGACGCTTAAACAATGGAATCACACTCCCATTGCTTCCAAGCACATTTCCAAAACGAACCGCGACATACTCACAACGGCTGTGCTCATTTAAACTTTGAATAATCATTTCCGCTAATCGTTTTGAAGCTCCCATAATATTTGTTGGATTCACAGCCTTATCCGTTGAAATTAACACAAAGCGTGACACCTTAAATTCATGTGCACATTTAGCAACATTTAAGGTTCCAAACACATTATTTTTAATCGCTTCTTGTGGACTAGCTTCCATGAGTGGTACATGTTTATGAGCTGCCGCATGATAGACAATCTGTGGGTGATACTGATTAAAAATTTGTCTGATACGGCTAAAGTCACGAACCGATGCGATGATAACTTTTAAATCTAATCCTTTTCCATACATCGCTTTTAACTCATTTTGAATGTCATACGCTGAATTTTCATAAATATCGACGATAATTAATGTTTTCGGGTTGAAACTAGCAATCTGACGACAAAGTTCAGAACCAATCGAACCGCCACCTCCTGTCACTAGCACCACTTTACCATGAATGAAGTTACTGATTTCTTCAAGGTTTGTTTCGACCGGATCACGTCCAAGTAAATCCTCAATTTCAACATCTCGTATTTTTCGAATATCGACTTCTCCGTTAATTAACTGATACAATCCCGGCATCGTCTTCAATTTACACGGCGTTTTCTGACAAATATCAAGAATCTGCTTCATCTCTTTTCCATTCATCGATGGAATCGAAACCAAGATTTCATCCACGTTCTTCTCTTCTACGACTCGCACGATATCGTGACGCGTTCCAACGACATCCACCCCATGTAACGTGCGACCTTGCTTACTTTTATCATCATCAATAACCCCAACCGGACGTAATTTTACATCCTCATTGATTTGAAGCTCGCGAATCACTGTTGATCCGGCATCTCCTCCGCCGACAATCAATACATTTTTCCACTTTGATTTAGGTTGCAGTTGTAAAGTAAATCGGCGATCGCGTCTTACCACACGATAAGCAAATCGAATCCCTCCAATAAAGAAAACGAGCAGTAAAATATAAAATGGCATTAAAATCACATCAAAATTAATATGCAAGATTGGGTTAATAACAAGAAATAAGATTAATCCCCCAATGACACAGGCCTTTAATACATTTAATAATTCTGAAATACTCGCATATTGCCATAAACTTTTATACAGTTTAAACAAATAAAATAACCCGACTAAACAGATAGAGTAAGGGAGAACACTTTTTAAAAAATCATCTCCAAAATAGATAGGCCAATTGACCCCATATTTAAAACTTAAGATGAGATACGTACTAAGCTGTATTAAACAAACATCAATAAAGATTAAACTCATTTTCCAAACTTGACCTAAATACATTCCTTTTAACACAGTCTCGCTCTTCATCTAACCCCCAACCTCTTTTCAATTCTCTTAATTTATTTTCTTCCAAATGCTTTTTTACCAAATGATTTTCTTCGCATAGGTTCCTCTTGCGTATAAGTATAATATTGATATCCTAAATAACGAGCAGACTCCACT
Source organism: Turicibacter sp. (assembly GCF_017941855.1). Taxonomy (NCBI): domain Bacteria; kingdom Bacillati; phylum Bacillota; class Erysipelotrichia; order Erysipelotrichales; family Turicibacteraceae; genus Turicibacter; species Turicibacter sp. Next base: position 9,663 of record NZ_JAGAVR010000101.1, read on the forward strand.
GGTACCATCGTTAAAACGGCTCCAAGTAATCTTGCATTGACCTTTTCTAGATGATTCTTTGCCTGTTTCGTTAGCTCGATTTGCGTTTTTCCCGAAGCTACAACTAATAAGGTTCCATCTGTTTTAGTTGCAAGTAAGGCTGCATCCGTCACAACACCAACCGGTGGCGTATCATAAATCACGACATCATATGTTTCTTTTGCTTTTTCAAAGAAATGATTCATAGCACGTGAACTTAAAAGTTCTACTGAATTAGGCGGAATCGGGCCCGTTGTTAAGACACTTAAATTTTCTTTCACTGCGTGTACCACTTCAGAAATTTCTAAACGACTCGCCACTACATTTGTAAGTCCACGTGAGTTTTGTAAGTCAAAAAACTTATGTAATTTGGGACGACGTAAATCAGCATCGATTAATAAGACTTTTTTCCCTGTTTGAGCATAAGCAACGGCTAAATTAACAGACGTCGTACTCTTTCCTTCTGATGGTCCTGGACTTGTAATCGTCAATGTTTTAATAGTTTCATCTAATCCTGAGAATTGAATATTCGTATATAAGGTTCGATAGGCCTCAGTAGCAGGAGACTTTGGACTAATCAAACTAATAACGTCATTATGCTCGACTTGTTTTCGCTTCATCCTTTTTCCCCTCCATCATTTTTTGTGCTCGATATTTTGAGAGTTCAATATCAGTATTTGGAATGACTCCCATAATTGGAATGCCCAGTTCATCTTCTACTTCTTTTGCTGTTTTAAAGGTTGTATCTAGAACTTCTAATAAAAGGATGATTCCAATTGCTAAAACAACTCCAATCATGCCCCCTATCATAATACTTCGATTTAAATTCATTCCTGATGTCACATACGGGACTCGTGCCTCATCAACGACAGATAAATCAATATCAGACATCATTTTCTTTACCATATCCATTAAAACTTCTGCTGTGATATTAGCAACTTTGGCAGCTGACTCTGCATTTGTATGTGTCACCGATAATTTGACGAGCGATCCATCCCCAGCACTGATACTAATACTTCCTAATGAACCACTACCTACTGCCTCAGCTATTTGTGTTCGCACTGACTGACTATTTAACATGCCAGTAAATGTTGTGATCACATTACTTCCAACAGAAAAATCACGACTACTCGTCGTCAATCCTGTGCTTTTATAGTGCATTAATAAAGTCGTTGACGCTTGATAAACTGGAACATAACTACTATAGGTACGGTATCCCATTAATCCAGCTAACAAACCACCTAATAGGACGATGAGCCACCAACGTTTTTTTAATAAATCAATGTACTCATAGAAATTAATTCCTTTTTCAGCTATTTGCATCTTTTTATCCCCCTATTTCTAAAAATTAAACTTGGTGTGGCTAAATGTTCATTTTATTCATTTCTGTAAAATTTATATCTTATTTTGCCTGTCAGATAGTGTCATATTATCAATAAGAATCATATTTATTGGGATATTCGACGTGTAGTGTAATCTTTTTCACTTGATTAGTTAAAATTCACTATTGTAAATTGTCAAAAAGGGGAATTTAATATTTTTTGGTAAAATATGTAACAATTTATATGTTATCGTAATAAGAAGAAGAATTGATGGAGCTTTTTGTAAAAATAGTTCCTATTACATTCGCCTTGACTTGATTTAATTGCTTTTGACACAGTTTTACTTTTCCTATTTTTGATTTACCTTCCTCTATTAAAAATAAAACCCCACTTGAGTGAGTCGAAAGAATCGTTGCATCATTCACAAAGCACATTGGAGGACTTGTCATTAAAATAACATCATAGTTAGTTTTTAAATGAGATAATAATGAATTCATTTTCATCGAACCGATAACCACATTCGGATGAGGGACTAATGGTCCCGATGGTAACACATGAAGATTATGTTCAATTTCAGTAATGGCTTTTCCTATGGGAATTTCATTTAATAATACATTACTCATCCCCGGTTCTTTGTTCAGTTGAAAAAAGCGATGTAAACGAGGACGGTATAAATCTCCCTCTACAATTAATACGCGCTGACCAATTTTAGCAAACATCAAGCCGAGTTGACTGATGATGGATCCCATTTTTTCATTGAGTTCATACGAGACAAATAAAAATATTTTATGTTTCTCATTTAAAGCACTGTATTGTAAATTCGTACGTAATGTACGATAATATTCCGAAGCATGCCTATATTCTTTAGTTATTTTTTGCGACTTTTTCATCGATTCTTCCTCCAATCAAATTAGTTTTATGTCTATTATTAGAACGATTAAAACTTATCCGAAGTTATATATATGTCAGTCAATCATTAAATAATACTTTATTAAAAAAATATCCAAAAAAAAGCAGACCATTTACTAAGTGGTCTGCTGCTTATTTTTGGTTAGTTAAAGTAATTAAATTGATTTCTGGTGGATTAAACCATCGCTTTTGAAGCCATTTACTAGAGGCACTCGCGCCTAGGCCCGCTGTTGTATATTGGCTATACCCTTCAAATTGTTTTAAACCCATGACGTCTGATTGGTCAGGAAACCATTGTTGACCATCAATATTTGGAATAAAAATAGCGCCATATCCCGGAATCCGAATTTGTCCCCCGTGATAATGACCTACGAGTATCAAATCATAGCCAAGATTTTGAGGGAGTGGCTCATGCCCAAGACCAATAACTACTTTGTCATCGAATTCATCACCTAGCACGGTATTCCATACGTATTGTTTAATCAGTAACTCTTTCCCATTGCGATTAAAAACGTACGGTTCATCTAACATTTCTAAACCATGTTGCCGAATAATTTCCACATCCTCGAATGAATCAATGTTTCCTTTCACAAAAAATTGTGGTGCATCTGACTCAATCCCTTCTAACACATCAAAAAATGGAGTTAAATCAGGATCATGTCGATCGACAACGTCTCCTGTAATGGCAATCATATCAAACGATTGCTTGTTAATGAGTCTTGTGAGAACCCATTGGTCCCGTCCAAAGGTTTTTCCATGTAAATCGCTAAATTGTAAAATTGTAAATCCTTCAAATTCATCTGGTAAGTCTTCAATATAGATGACTTCTTTTCGAACGATTGGAAAAAGATTTAGGAATTCATTAAATAAATAAATCCCCATGATTCCTATACATAAACTACAAACCATCACCTTAAATTCTCCCATTTTCCCCTCCTTTTTTATTAGTCAACTATATTATAAAAAAACAAGTCCTACAAAATTCATAGAAAAGTGCCACTGTTCATTAAAACGCTTTATATTAAAGTTTTTATATTATCGTTTATTCAAATATGATATAATTTAAAGAGTATTTTTGTAAAAAAATAGGGATTTTTACGAAATATTTGAATATGGGATTGGAGAGATAAGTTTTATGAGAAAGCCTGTACGTAAAGCCGTGATTCCCGCTGCCGGATTCGGGACACGTTTCTTACCTGCAACAAAATCACAACCAAAAGAAATGTTACCAATCGTTGATAAGCCAACGATTCAGTACATTATTGAAGAAGCGATTGCTTCAGGAATTGAAGAAATTTTAATTGTCACTAGTTCAACTAAACGTTCAATTGAAGATCACTTTGATAAATCATATGAACTTGAAGATACATTAGCTAAAAAAGGAAAACAAGACATGTTAGAAATGGTTCAAAACATTTCAAATATGGCTCAAATTCATTACATTCGTCAAAAAGAAGCGAAAGGTTTAGGACATGCCATTTTATGTGCTAAAACGTTTATCGGTGATGAACCCTTTGCTGTCCTTTTAGGAGACGATATCGTCGTAAACGAAGAAAACCCAGCAACAGGGCAATTAATTCGTGCCTACGAAAAGAATGGATGCTCAATCATGGGAGTTCAATCCGTTGCGGATGAGGACGTCTCAAAATACGGAATCATGAAACCATCTACTTCATCTAAACCAGATGGACGCTTAGTGAAATTAAGTGGAATGGTTGAAAAACCAAAACAAGAAGAGGCGCCATCTAATTTAGCCGTGATGGGACGCTACGTCTTAACACCTGAAATCTTCGAAATGTTAGAAACGCAAGAACCAGGAGCAGGTGGAGAAATCCAATTAACAGACGCGATTGACCGTTTAATGGACCGCCAAGCGGTTTATGCTTACGACTTCGAAGGAAATCGTTACGATGTCGGAGACAAATTCGGATTCATTAAAGCAACGATCGACTTCGCCTTAAGCCGCGAAGACTTAAAACACCAAGTAGAAGCTTATTTAAAAGAATTAATGGCATAAAAAAATGAGGAACGACAGATGATCGTTCCTCATTTTTTTATTTATTTGTATATCCAAACTTTTCATAAATAGCTGTTTCAGTTTGTAAAACAGTGTCTGATGGTTGATAATTTTCATCTCCATAAATATTTTGGTGTAGTTCTTTAACAATCGTTTGATAGCTATTCATGACATATAACGGGCTATATCCTTTGTAACTAACGCTATGGTTAATATCTGAATATCCATTAGTCGGAATTTGATATTGTTCAATGTTAGCAAGATCTATTTTAAGAGCATCAAGCCCTAAATTAATGATTTCATCTTTTGAAAGATTGGTTTCAATATAAGGAAGTGTCTCATTTAACAGGGTTAATAATTGTGTATATGGTGTCTGTTTCATTTTAGCGAAGATTGCTTTCATCACAGTTGTTTGGCGCTCCATTCTAACGTAATCGCTATCTGCATATCTAATACGCATATAAGCCATGGCTTGCGCACCATTTAAGTTTTGTAATCCTGCCGATTTAATTTGATCACGAGCATATGGAACTTCAGATTCTTTGACATCGATTTCAACCCCACCAACTATATCAACTATTTTTTCAATTGCGTCAAAATTAAATGAGACATAGCGTGTTAAATCTAAATCAAAATTGTAATTGATGGTTTGCATGGCAAGCTTTGCCCCACCATAAGCATAAGCATGATTTAATTTATCAAAATCTTGTATCTCTGCTGGGATATAGATAAGTGTATCACGCTGTAAAGATGTTACAGCCGCACGTTTATTCTCAGTGTCTAAAGATAAAACCTTCATCGCATCACTACGCCCATCCGATCCATCACCATTTTGATCGAGACCAAATACCGCAATATTCACCACTTTTGATTCTTCTTCTTTTTGAATGATTTGCTCGGTAATCCCTGCCTCTTCTTTTGTTATACTCTCCGTCATCACCATCTGATCAAGCGTAGAATTAACGACATAGTTTGCGAATATAAATCCACCACCTATTAAGACCGTCAGTATGCTTAAAATAATCGCCAATGTTATCCCAAATTTTTTCATAAAATCATCCCCTAATTTTTCTATCCATTCCTATTTTATCACAATATTTTACACATTAAGATTGTTTACATTATTTTTTCAAAATTTTAAACGTTTTATAAAATCATTATCACTCTTTAATTCAATTTTAAATACTTTTTTCTAAGAATGGTTGGTGCTAAACATAGGATTACGAATCTAAAATTACAACAAAAATGTTGATCGCCTGTAAATTCGAATGACATTCAATAGTCGACTCATCACATGTGCTAATCTTCTCATAAAATAGTCAAAATAATAATTTAGTTATGAAACCTTTGACTTCAACTGAATACGGCTTTAGTTCTAACTTGTTTAAATGAGATACTGTAAGTCAGTGTAACCTTATTCACTTAACGTCTTCGTCTCAAATCAAGTTTTCTATCAACTAAAAAGATGCTATCACAAACGTGATAACACCTTAACTCTATTTCATCCTCTTTTTAATTAATCTCTAACTTTCTTTAAAAGTTGAAGCTTACGCTTTCTTGCCGTTAACCTAAAAATTAATGATTCACTCAAACAATACTTCTTTACAATCTCATCCCAATCCAAATATGCCTCTACCTTCAAAAGCTCTTCTTTCACATGTTGAGCTCTATGATACCGAATCTCTGGATTAATCGATTCAAACACATTAAAATACCAATCACCGGGTAAGTGGCTCTTTTTATTAAACACCATGACAGTTAGATTAGGACAACCGCATTCCTTACAAATCATCCATAAATTTTTAAGATGGTTGACAGAATCTTTGGCACTAAGTTTAAGGCCTGACTGAGCACAAAGCAAAGAATGATTTAAAATTTCTGCTGTTGGATCGACTAAGTGCCAAAGAATCGTTTCCATAAAAGTAGTACAAATCTCAGCAGGAGTTGGTTTAATAGTCCCCATCTTTTACATTTCCCCCTTCAAAATCTTTCTTAACTTCTTCAGCGCATCTCGAGTACGATTTTTAACTGCGTTCACACTAATCCCTAAATGTTTTGCTGTCTCTTCAACTGAATAATCATTAATATAACGTTCCCTAATAACCTCTTGTTGATTTTTCGTTAAATAACGTAAATAATTTTCCATGATTAAATCATTAATAATGTTCTCACTTTTAGAAAACTCTTCTTCATAAGTTTCTAGAAAGTGATCCTCTGTTAAGCAAATTCGTTCTTGATATTTAGTCATTCTTGTCAGCGATGTCTTCATTCGATTAATAATATAAGAGTAAGCAAAATGATCAAATTCTCCTTTTTCTTCATTATAACGAAGTGAAGCTTCCCAAAGTGCTACCAACCCAATTTGATAAAATTCATCTAAATCCCCTCTAAGATGCAATTTTTTCATTGCCCCATAAACAAGATATAACTTTTCTTCATACCAATGTTCGAATTGCTTTTCCATGATTATTCCCCCTGTTAGGTTTAATTTTTGCCACAAGAAAATTATACCAAACATTGTAACCGTTTTCTAGTTCGTCAAAAAGGCGATGAAATCGCCAAAAAAATTTGATTTCTTTAAAAAACAGCCACACCACGTTCAGAAGCAATTCACAAATCCACACAAGCGTATGGACGATATTGATAACTTAATCCAAAAAAACAGCCAAAAAATTTATCAAATTTTTTTTATTTTTGGCTCATTTTATTACGATTTTAGCCCTTTTTCCTAAATTTAGCCCACTTTTGTCGAAAAATGTTATTATCGATATACCAGAGGGAAGTAAAAATCAACGCAAATTATCCTATCATAAAAGGGCAATTTTCAATACCACTGCATAACTGTTCATTAAATGGAGCAAATGAAGCTTTCCAATCTAAATATTTTCTTGATTTTTTATATAGAGCAAAATCCCCTAGTTTCGAAAGAACTTCCATACATACACATCCAAATATGTTAAGCTGTTAAAAATTCATAAAGAGATTTCCTTATTAAAAATTGGGAGCAGTAACTCCATTCCAAAACAAAATTGTATTTATGAATTTTTTACATCTCACACTCACCATAACAATCTGTCTACTAAAAAAGACTTTAATAAGAAATAATAATCTTTACATCTGGTTAATTTAAAAGATTACTGCTCTACTTTTTATTGACATATATCCTATGAGCCACCAGATTTTTAAAAGCATCCTAAAAATATCCTCAAAACATAACAAAAGGCCGCCAACGGCGACCTTAATATCGATAATCACTTTCACAAAATGGTTCTGAACTGACTGCTAACAGTACAGCCCTCTCACTAAAATCAAAGGCTTCACGCCAAACCTCTGGTGCTAAATAAAGGCCAACTTTTGGATCATTCAACTCATAAACCGTCTCATTACATCGTACCTTTACCGATCCATGCAAACAAATCAGCACTTGCTCGCTCTTATAATACGCATGATTTCCGCGCGTCATCCCTTGCTTGATATCCACCAAATAAAACACTCGCTTCACCTCAAATGGAAAATCATCTCCATCTAGTGGCACCAAACTTCCAAAATAAGATAACTCAAATAAACCATGCCCAACCAACAATCTTGCAATCTTAGCCGCATCATTCGTAAAAGGATTAGTTTCATATCTTGGTTCAAACATCTCAAGATTACGAATAATCCCTTCCATATCTACTCCACCTAAGAATGGCTAGCCCTCGCTCCACCAAATGGTGAACCGTCGCTCGATCCTCAGCCACCGTCTCTCGGCCGATAACCGCACACTTTTTCCTTGCTAGCATTGTCTCGGCTACCATACCAAATAATAGCTACTAACTCTGTATTTATAGTTTACAGAATTAGTAGCTATTTTTATATCCGTGTTATTATTACAGGCTTACCCTTCTTTTGACTATATTCAAAAATAGGTTTCATCCATAAAATTAAATCCATTTTCTATTTTTTTTACGACTAATAGCAAAAAAAAGAGCCTATCTCTCTATGACTATAAAACTTGGTTCTATAATATTTGGTGTTGCTAACTAAGCAGCGCCTTTTTTATAGCATCAAAAAAAAGAGACATCAAGTCTCTATCCTGTTACAATGTTATCGGCTAAAACAATATTGAAAGGATAATTTTTGATGTCTCACTCATATTCTACTAGAAAATTTTTAAATATTAAAGAT
>NZ_JAGAVR010000102.1:0-72641 GCF_017941855.1 Turicibacter sp.
ATAAATAAAAAATAATCAAAAAAGCGCCTCATGAAGCGGTGCTTTTTTGATAAGTAGAAAAATAGGATAGGGGATAAAAACTTGGGGAGAGTTTATCCGTTTTTAGAGTGGTGTATTTTCTAACCATGCTATTATCTCATATTATTTGAATGATAGCAACTATTGTTAGAACAAATGTTCGAATAATGTTATAAGGACAGTTTAAAAAAGATTTGATATAATAAAAAAATAAGTTTATAAATAGAGGTGTCATCATGAAAAAAACGATTGGAATGTTTGCGCATGTGGATAGTGGTAAAACAACATTAGCAGAGCAACTTCTTTATTTAACGAATTCCATTAGGCAATGTGGACGTGTCGATCATCAAAGCTCTTTTTTAGATCATCACGATATTGAAAAAAAACGTGGGATTACAGTATTTGCAGAACAAGCAACTTTTTCTTATAATGGTCATGACTATTATTTAATTGATACACCTGGGCACATTGATTTTTCAACGGAGATGGAACGCTCTATTCAGATTATGGACTATGCGATATTAGTTATCAGTGCAGTCGAGGGGATTCAGGGCCATACGGAAACGATTTGGAATTTATTAGAGAGGTATCAGATTCCGATTTTTATTTTTATTAATAAAATAGATCGTGAAGGCACCGATCTTTCAACTCTCTTAAACGAAATAGAGCAGAAATTTAAAGTCGATTCCATTTTTATTGAAGCGAGTGAACAAATTAAAGAGTTATCATTAGAAATAATTGAAACAGTTGCTCAAACAGATGAGTCTTTAATGTCAGAATATTTTGAAGGAAATCTTGAACGTGATTATTGGATTAAAGCTCTTAAAGTTAAAATAAAGCAAAAAAAGATGATCCCCGTTATGGCGGGTTCTGCTTTAAAGAATATCGGAATTGCTGATTTTTTATGGGTGCTAGATGAATTAACTGAAACAAACTACTCCATACAGGATTCTTTTTCAGGACGTGTGTATAAAATTCGATATGATGAAAAAGGGGAAAGAGTCACTTTTCTTAAATTATTATCGGGTTCGTTATCCGTTAAAGATACGTTTATTCACCAAAAGACGCAATGTCAGGAAAAGATTAATCAGATTCGAGTCTATCAAGGAAGTAAATATGAAAGTGTCTCTTATGTCGAGGCAGGACAATTAGTTGGTGTGACGGGATTATGTGATTTTAGAATTTTTGATGGGATAGGTGACTTAGTTGAAAGACACTCTTGTGAATTATTGCCTGCCTTAAGTGTGACGGTTCTTTATGATTCATCTATCAATCCCCTTGAGATGTTATCTTATTTTAGGCGATTAGAGGATGAGGATCCTTCGCTAGGTGTTGTTTGGAATGAAGAGACCAAACAAATTCAGATTCAAATTATGGGCATCATTCAATTAGATGTTTTGAAGAATCTGATGAAAGAGAGATATCACAAGGATATTTCATTTGGACCGTGTGAGGTGATTTATCTTGAAACGATTGCTGATTCAGTGATTGGGAGAGGACATTATGAACCATTAAAGCATTATGCAGAAGTTCATCTTTTAATTGAGGCCGCAGACCGAGGGTGTGGAGTCCAGTTTCAATCGAATTGTCATATAGAACAGTTACCAATCAATTATCAAAATCTCATCAAACAGCAAGTATTAGAAAGAAAAATTGTAGGGATTTTAACAGGGTCTCGAGTCACGGATATTAAAGTAACGTTATTAACGGGAGCAGCTCATCCTAAGCATACGAGTGGAGGAGATTTTTATGAGGCAACATCTCGTGCGATTCGTCAAGGTTTAGAAAAAGCAAACTCAATAATTTTAGAACCGTATTACGATTTTAAAATAGAAGTTGATCTATCGTTAATGGGAAAAGTTATCACGGATATTCAAAAATCTGCTGGGACATTTGAATCGCCAGTCACTAGAAATGATCAATGTATTATTAAAGGGAGAGTTCCTGTTGCAACATTTATGGATTATCCCATTGAATTTTTATCTTATACAAAAGGATTAGGGAAAATTTCATTGCGTGTTAGGGGATATGATGTGTGTCATAACCAAGCAAGTATCATTGAATTGAAACAATATAATAAAGAGGAGGATCGCTCAAATCCTTCTGCCTCTATTTTTTGTTCAAAAGGAAGCGGGTTTATTGTTCCTTGGGATTTAGCGGATGATTATATGCATTGTGATTAACAGATGGTAAAGAGTTACCATCTTTTTTTATTAAATTAATCAGGTAAAAAAGTTGAAGTTCAAAGTAAAAAACGACAAAATCGACAAAAACCAACAATCCTAGTTGTTTTGGTTCTGAGCATATGTCTTTTGGGAAAAAATTCAAAAAATCACAAAGATTTTAAACAAATTCACAAATTATTTGGTGGAATTATCTTGTGACATTGGAAAAAGTATGATAATTTTGAGTTAAGCGTTTCCAACCGAATGAAGTTCGCATATACGAACGAGAAAAAGAGGGGCAATCTGGTGAACCAACCGGGGGGATTCACTAAATCAAAAACAGCTATTAAGTTGTAAAAAAATCTAGGGAGGGTTTTTAAGTGAAAAAAATATGGTCTTTAGCAACTGTTTTTGCTTGTGCTGCAACATTAGTGGCTTGTTCAGGGAACGAAGCAAAAGATAACGGTTCAACAACAACACCAGAATCATCAACAACACAAGAGGGGACAACAACTGAATCAAATGATCCAGTATCATTCCGTTTCTCTTGGTGGGGAGGAGATTCACGTCATGCGGCGACATTAGAGGTGATTGAATTGTACATGGAGGAAAATCCACACGTTACAATCATACCTGAATATGCGGCTTGGTCTGGATTTCAAGATAAATTTACAACGCAATATGCAGGGGGAACAAATGCAGATTTAATGCAAGTAAACTACAACTGGTTATGGATTTACTCACCAGATGGTGATGGGTTCTACGATTTAAATACGTTATCTAATTTAGAATTAGGAAACTATAATTCATCTTTATTAGATGCAATGACAATTGAAAATAAACTTCAAGCTATTCCAACAAGTATTACCGCTCGTGTACCATTCTTAAATACAACGCTTTACTCAAATGCTGGAGTCGACATTCCAACAACTTGGGACGAATTAATGGATGCTGGTAAAGCAATTCAATCATCATTAGGAGATAACTACTACGCACTAAGTAAATTAGGAAAAGCAGGAATGATGTATTTAGTCTTCAGTTACTTAGAGCAAGAAACAGGGAAAACATTCTTTGATACTGATGGAAACATTCAATACTCAGTTGAAGAATTAACAGCTGGATATCAATTATTAGCAGACATGGTTGAAAATCATGTAATGCCTGCTGGAAATGTTGATTCAAATGAATTAGATGAGAAAAATCCAAAATGGATCACTGGAGAATACGGTGGAATTAATGAGTGGGATTCAAGTGCCGCTAAATACATTGATACGTTAGAAGAAGGTCAAGTAGTAGAACCGTTCGCTCAATTCACAATGGATGGAGCAAAATTAACTGGTAATATTCAAAAACCTTCAATGGGATTTGCAATTAGTAAAAATGCTCAAAATCCTGAAGAAGTTGCAAAATTCTTAAACTGGATGTTAACAGATGAAAAAGCAGTTGAAATCATGGGAACTCAACGTGGAATTCCTGCTAACCAAGCTGGATATGATATTTTAGTTGATAAAGGATTATTAACTGGTGTAACGGTAGAGGCTTACAATATGCACTCAAATATTGAATCAACAATCATGCATCCATTCTTTGAATACACAGATGTAAAAGATTTATATGAAGGTGCAGGAGAGGCTGTCGTGTTTGGAACAATGACACCACAAGAAGCGGCTGAAAAAGTTATTAAAGAAATGCCAAGAATTATGGATGAAGCAATGGGGCGATAAAAGGTGGAAAATGTAAAAAAGGTTGCGAATAGCACAATCAAAAATGAGGCGAAAGTAAAAAAGAAATTTAAGTTTAATAGTTCTTATTTATATGTATTACCGTGGGTAATTGGATTCTTAGTTTTTAAATTAAATCCATTCATCGATGCATTAGTTTTGAGTTTACAACAAAACAACTTGATTCGTGCACCAAAATTTATTGGATTTGAAAACTATCGTTACTTATTAATGGAAGATGAATTGTTCAAAACATCATTAATGGTTACCTTCAAATATGTCTTCTTAACGGTACCGTTAGTACTTGTGTTTGCATTATTTATTGCATACATCTTAAACTTTAAAATTAAAGGGGTTAACTTCTTCCGTACCGCTTATTATATTCCATCGATTCTTGGGGGAAGTGTTGCCGTTTCAATCGTTTGGAAATTTATTTTTGGTAATGATGGAGTTATCAATGCTTGTTTAAATTTAGTGGGGTTAGAATCAGTGATGTGGTTAACAGATACACGTTATGCGATTATTGTTTTAAGTTTATTAAAAGCATGGCAGTTTGGATCAGTTATGTTAATCTTCTTATCAGCACTTCAAAATGTTCCACAATCTTTATATGAAGCAGCTTCAATTGATGGAGCAGGAAAATGGCGTTCATTCTTTGCGATTACCGTTCCATCCATTACACCAGTTATTTTATTTAACGCGGTTCAATTATTAGTTAAGTCTTTCCAAGAGTTCAACTCAGCTTACTTAATTTCTGATGGAGGTCCATTAAACTCAACTTACTTATTAAACCTTTTCATTTACCGAAATGCGTTTAGTAGTTTTAAAATGGGATATGCCTCTGCCGCATCTTGGGTAATGTTCATTATCATTATGGCATTAACAGCGGTAGTATTCAGAAGCTCAAATTATTGGGTACATTATAACGATTAAGGAGATGAGTATGGTGAAAGGTCTTTCAAAACAAAAAATCAATGCAACAGTACGTTTCATGGTCCTCGCAATCGTTGGATTCTTCATGATGTACCCTTTGCTTTGGCTTGTAGGAGCAATCTTTAAAACAAACACAGAAATCTTTACGTCAGCAGCATTCTGGCCAAAAGATATTCAAAATGGTTGGGAATCAATCGTAAATGGATGGAAAACAAATACACCATTTAACTTAGGATATTATTTCATGAACTCAATGAAATATTTAATTCCAAGAACAATTTTCACAGTTGTTTCAAGCATTTTAACGGCTTATGTTTTAACACGCCGTAGCTTTAAATTTAAAAAGTTTGTATTTGTGATGGTAATTGGGACTTTATTAATGCCAGATGTTATTTTCCGTATTCCTCTATACTTATTCTGGCGTGATCTTAATTTATTAGATACACATATTCCTTTATGGTTAGATAGTGCATTTGCAACTAACTCATTCTTTGTTTTCATGTTAATTCAATTTATGCGTACCATTCCTAAAGAGTTAGATGAAGCAGCTAAAATGGATGGATGTAACTCATTCCAAACATTAGTTCACATCTTAATTCCAGTGATGAAACCAACAATTGTTACGGTAGCATTATTAACATTTATGTGGGGAATGAATGATTTCCAAGGACCGTTAATTTATATTTCAAGTATTGACAAGTATCCATTATCAATTGCGATGCGTTTAGCAATGGATAACACAGATTCAGCTGTTCAATATCGAAATATTTTCGCAATGTCATTAATGTCAATTATCCCTTCAATTATCTTATTCTATTGTGCACAAGGATATTTCATTGACGGTATTGCATCAACAGGTTCAAAAGAATAGTTTATTAACCATAAATAACTAATGACTTCGGTCATTAGTTATTTATCTTTTATTAGAATAAAAAGAAAAGTTTCACAAAAAAACAAACCAGGGTTATCTAAAGTTGGAGGATGTGAGGATGTTGAAGCAATTAGAAACATATTTTAAATCTTATATTAATCAGTTTAAACCATATAAGGGATTTTGGTGCTATGAAGATGGTGTCATTTTAAAGGGAGCACAAGACTTATATATCGCAACAAATGATGAGTTTTATTGGGATTATATACAAGCTTATTTAAATGAATTCGTGGATCAAGAGGGGAATTTAAAAGGGTATAATTCATCAGAATATAACATTGATCACGTAAATGCTGGAAAAGTTTTATTCTTTGCTTATGAAAAAACAAATGATGAGCGATATAAAGTAGCCATCGAACATCAAATGGATCAATTAAGAACACATCCTAGAACAAATAGTGGTAACTTCTGGCATAAAAATCGATACCCACATCAAGTATGGTTAGATGGGCTGTACATGGCATTACCGTTTTTTACCGAATATGAAACGGTATTTAATGGAAAACAACAGTATGAAGATATTTATAAACAATTCATGGAAGTGTATAAAACACACCGTAATAAAGAATGCGGATTATATTATCATGCATGGGATGAGTCGAAATCAATGTTCTGGTGTGATGAAGAAACGGGATTGTCTAAAAATTACTGGCTACGTGCAGAAGGATGGCTATTAATGGCATTAATTGATTCGATCGATAAAATGAGCGAAACAATTTTTGAATATTATAAGGGATTAATTGACATGTTTGTTGAGAGTATCGATGATATTTTACCTTATCAGGATGAAAAAACAGGATTATGGTATCAAGTGATTGATGCGATGGATCGTGAAGGAAATTATTTAGAAGTTTCAGGAACTGCAATGGTGATTTATTCAATTTTAAAAGGGGTTCGTTTGGATATTTTAGATGAATCATATAAAGAAAAGGCAATTAAATCATTAAAAGGAATTTTAGAAGTGTATGGATATGAGGACGAAGCTGGGTATCATATTGGTGGAATTTGTGAAGTAGCGGGACTTGGAAGTTTTAATGGTGTTGTACGCGATGGAAGTTTTGAGTATTACATTTCAGAAAAAGTGGTGCCGGATGAAGCAAAAGGAATTGGACCACTGATGATGGCCTATGCAGAATATTTAATGGTTGGTGGAAATGATGAACTTTAATATTGTTTTACAAACATCCTCAAGTTTAACACTAGAACTTGAAAATCAATCATGTTTTAAATCAAGTCAACCGTATACCTTAAAATTAAATGATGAAATAATTGATGAGCATTTAGTCCAAAATGTTTATTCTATTTATCGGTTACAACCAAGTACTGCGTATATGGTCACGATTATCAATGAAGAAACAGGTGAATCTCTATCAAAAGAGGTATATACAAAAAAAGAAAGTATTTGTTTAAATGTTAAGCACTTTAATGCTAAAGGTGACGGGATAACTGATGATACGTTAGCTATTCAAGCCGCAATTATGTCTTGTCCTGATGATGGGCGAGTTTTTATTCCAAAAGGGACTTATGCGACTAAAACGATTTTCTTAAAATCTAACTTAACGTTAGAATTAGAAAAAGGAGCAACCTTATTATATAGTGCCTCATTTGAAAGTGGTGCAATATTACCTGGATATACCAAAAATTCAAATCATGAAGAGTATTATTTAGGTTCATGGGAAGGGAATCCACTCGATACGTTTACAGCATTGATTCAAGGGGTTAATGTTTCAAATGTTAATTTAATTGGTGAAGGTGTATTAGATGGAAATGGATCTATTGGATGGTGGGACTTTCCAAAGGTAAGAAATGTGGCTTGGCGTCCACGTTTATTTCAAATTATTCATTCTCATCATGTCAACGTTCAAGGGATTACCTTACAAAATTCTCCCTCTTGGACTGTTCATCCCTTATTCTCGGATGATTTGAAGTTTATTGATTTAAAAATTATTAATCCCAAAGATTCACCGAATACGGATGGATTAGATCCTGAATCTTGTCATCGTGTTTTAATTCTTGGGGTTCATTTCTCAGTTGGGGATGACTGTATTGCCATCAAATCTGGAAAAATTTATTTAGGAAGTCGTTTAAAACGAGCTTCAGAATATATTACGATTCGAAATTGTAGTATGAACTTTGGTCATGGTGCAGTTGTTATTGGAAGCGAAATGGCTGGAGGTGTTAAGCATATTCTAGTGGAGCAATGTTTATTTAACGAAACAGATCGTGGGCTTCGAATTAAGACACGCCGTGGACGTGGAGAGGCTGCAATTGTTGAAGATGTCACATTCCGTCACATCGAGATGGAGAAGGTACTAACTCCATTAGTGGTAAACTGTTTCTATTTCTGTGATCCAGATGGTCATAGTGAATATGTTAAGACGAAGGAAACTTTACCGGTCGATTATCGAACACCAGATATCCGTGATTTTTGTTTTGAAGATATTAAATGTCGTCATTCAGAAATTGCAGCGGCTTATTTTTATGGCTTACCAGAGAAACCGATTGAACGGTTAAGTTTAAAAGATTGTGTTTTCCATTTCACAACAGAGGCAGAGCCAGGAGTTCCTGCTATGATGGATGATATTCCTAATTATTGTCAAAATGGGATGGTTTTAAACAATATAATTGAAGTAAATTTAGAAAATGTAACGTTTGAAAATGTGATTGGCGATCCAATGCAAATTCAAAATGTTAAAAAGGTGGTAGTTGACGGTGTTATTAAGGAGAATTATTGCTGAAATTATTGATATTTTTGTTCTGATTGGAGGAACTGCACTCGGAATATTTCTTGCCGGACAACTCAATGGGATGTTTGAGGAGTCATTTACATTATTAACGATTAGTGAGCTGTGTATCATTGTATTAATTCCAATTGCGCTTCAATCATTATTTTGGTTAGAACGTACAACAATTGGAAAAACAATGGTCTTTTGTAAAGTCGTGACAAATGATGAATCCGATTTAAATTATTTTGCGATGTTTACACGCGAATACGTCTCAAAAGTTTTCTCTTGCTATTTAGTTTGTTTACCGATTTTTGCAAGAAAACCAGGATTGCATGAGGTGATTACAAACTCGAAAGTTGAATTAAAATTAAAAAGGGGATAAAAGGATATGAAAGGATTTTTAACAGAAGATTTCTTACTTCAAAATGAAACGGCTAAAGTTTTATATCACCAACATGCTAAAAAAATGCCAATTATTGATTTTCATAGTCATTTAAGTGCAAAAGAAATTTATGAAAATAATAAATTCTCAAATATTTCAGAAGTATGGCTTGGAGGAGATCATTATAAGTGGCGTGCGATGCGTGCTCTTGGCGTGAACGAATCAATTATCACTGGAAAAGAGGTATCAGGAGAAGAAAAATTTAATGCATGGGCTAGTTCGATGCCATATTTAATTGGAAATCCACTTTATCACTGGACACATTTAGAATTACAACGTTACTTCAACATCAAAACACCGTTGAGTGCAAAATCAGCCAAAGAAATTTATGAAGAATGTAATCGTTTATTAGCAACGGAAGATTTCCGAGTACGTGGATTAATCGATATGATGAATGTCGAAGTCATTTGTACAACGGATGATCCATGTGATGATTTAAAATATCATCAGTTAATTAAAGAAGAAGGAACTTGTAAAGCTCAAATTTTACCAACTTTCCGACCTGATAAAGCGGTTAATATTGAATTAAGCTGGTTTACCGCTTGGGTTCAAACGTTAAGTCAAGTAGTTGGATATGACATTCATGAGTTATCTGATTTATTTAAAGCATTAGAAGAGCGTATGGATTTCTTCGTTGAGTGTGGATGTAAAGCCTGCGATAACGGGGTAGATGTTTTAGCATTTACTGATTCAACAGTTGAAGAAGCTGCTGAAATCTTTAAAAAAGCGATGTCTGGTGCGACTTTAACAAAAGAAGAAGTTGAGAAATACAAAACACAACTTTATTTATTCCTCGGGGAACAATACCATAACCGTGGTTGGGTGATGCAATTTCATATTGGAGCACAACGTAATAATAATACGACAATGCTTGAAAAATTAGGGCCAGATACAGGATATGATTCAATCAATAACTCTTTAGATACACAAAAATTATCTAAATTCTTAAATAGTTTAAATTTAAAAGGCGCATTACCAAAAACGATTATTTACGATTTAAATCCAAGCGATAATCATAAAGTCGTCACTTTAATGCAATGTTTCCAAGATGGTGTGACACCAGGTAAAATTCAGTTTGGATCTGGATGGTGGTTTAACGATCATAAAGATGGAATGAATGATCAAATGCGCGCGTTAGCAGCAAACGGTGTATTAGCAAAATTTGTTGGGATGTTAACAGATTCAAGAAGTTTCTTATCATTCCCTCGTCATGAATATTTCCGACGTCTATTATGTCAATTATTAGGGGAATATGTTGAAAATGGGGAATATCCAAATGATGTAGAGTTCTTAGGACAAATTGTAGAAGATATTTGCTATAACAATGCAAAATCATTCTTTAATTTAGATAAATAATTGTTTGTGGGGGTCAATAATGAAAGCATTAAATAATGAAATTTTACCAAATAGAAAAGAAAGACCGATAAAAATTGTTCAATTTGGAGAAGGAAACTTCTTAAGAGCATTCGTCGATTGGATGATTCAAGAATTAAATGACGCTGGAGTATATAATGGAAATATTGCCGTTGTCCAACCACAACCTTTTGGACGTGTGAAAGAATTAGCGGAACAAAATGGATTATATACGGTGATTCAAGAAGGGGTTCAAAATAATGAATTCGTTTCAAAATCACAAATTATTGATAGTATTAGTGAATTTATTGATCCATATATGAATTTTGAAGCTTATTTACAATTAGCTGAAGTTGAAACCTTAGAATTAATGATTTCAAACACAACTGAAGCCGGAATTGTGTTAGATGAATCAGATTCGATTGAAGCAACACCACCTAAAACATTCCCTGGTAAAGTGTTAGCCTTCTTACTTCATCGCTATCGTCATTTCAATGGAGATCTGACAAAAGGATTATACATTGTTCCATGCGAATTAATTGATAATAATGGAGACGAGTTACATCGTTGTGTGAAACGTTTAGCAGAAGTTCATCACCTTGAAGAAGGATTTATGACATGGTTAGACGAAGCGAATACCTTCACCAATACATTAGTTGATCGTATTGTTCCGGGATATCCTGCTAAACGTATTGAAGAATTTACAAACCAATTTGGTTATTTAGATAAAAATATGGTACTAGGTGAAGTCTTCCATTTATGGGTGATTGAGGATCGAAATGGTATTTCTTCTGTTTTAAAAGGAGCAGAAGCCAACTTAAATATCTTATTTGTGAAAGATATTAAACCTTACAAAATCCGCAAAGTCCGTATTTTAAATGGACTGCATACGTTAATGGTTCCTGTTTCTTACTTATATGGGATTGATACAGTTGGAGAAACAATGAACGATGACTTAATGTTAACTTTCTTAAATCATACGGTAGAAGATGAGATGATTCCGGCAACGGAACGCTATTTAACTGCTGATGAGTTACGTCAGTTTGCCAAAGAAGTTTATGACCGATTTAATAATCCTCGTGTCCGCCACGAATTAATGTCAATTGCTTTAAATTCAACTTCAAAATTCAAAAGTCGTTTATTACCCACAGCATTGGATTATGTTGAACGCTTTGGGAAATTCCCAACACACATTGAATTCTCATTGGCAAGTTTATTAGTGTTCTTCCGTGGAAAACGAGGGACTGAGGTCATTGCGCTTCAAGATGAGGCAGATTTCTTAGAATTCTATCGAAATGTTTGGAATCGTTATGAAGCAGGAACTGCAACGGTTCGTGATGTCGTGACTGAATTTTTAGGAATGGAAGATCATTGGGAAATGAATTTAAATGAGATTCCAAACTTAACTGATGAATTAACAGCGATTGTTGAAGACATCTTAAGTGATGGAATGGAAACTGCATTAAAAAAAGTTTGTTAGTGGTGGGGATATGATGAGACCGTTTATTAAATTACATGAAGATGATAATGTAGTCGTTGCCTTGGTTAATTTACAACCAGGTGACGAACTAACGATTGATGAGCACTCAATCGTTGTAAAAGAAGAAATCAAAAAAGGACATAAATTAGCCATCAAAAAGATTGAAGAAAATCAAGATGTTGTCAAATACGGTTTTGCGATTGGACATGCAACCCAATTCATTGAAGTGGGAACTCATGTTCATACTCAGAATGTGAAAACGAATTTAAATGATTGTTTATCTTATGAGTACCAGCCTAAATCAAAACGTGCTGATAAATTGTTAATGGATCGTGAAATTCGCGTTTATCATCGTAAAAATTGGGATATTGGAATTCGTAATGAATTATGGATTATTCCAACTGTTGGATGCGTTAATAAGACAGCTGAAATTATCAAAGATCGTTTCTTAAAAGAAGTTGATAATCTAACGATTGATGGTGTATTCTCATATGCCCATCCATTTGGATGTTCTCAGATGGGGGATGACCATGAGACAACTCGTAAAATCTTACAAAATATTGCTAAACATCCGAATGCAGGTGGAGTTTTAGTACTTGGACTTGGATGTGAAAATAATCAAGTTTCAACATTTAAAGAAACAATGGGTGAGTATGATGAAGAACGAGTACGCTTCTTAGTTGCTCAAGATGTTGAAGATGAGATTGAAGCAGGTGTCAAAATTCTTCATGAGTTATATGAGGTCATGAAACAAGATTATCGTGCGACTTCTTTACTTCGTAACTTACGTGTTGGGTTAAAATGTGGAGGAAGTGATGGATTCTCAGGAATTACGGCAAATCCTTTACTTGGATATTTCTCTGATTATTTAGTAAAAAGTGGGGGAACAACTGTTTTAACGGAGGTTCCAGAAATGTTTGGAGCTGAAACGATTTTAATGAATCGTGCTAAAGATGAGGCAACGTTTGATAAAATTGTCCATTTAATCAATGATTTTAAAGGGTATTATGAACGAAACCATCAAGTGTGTTATGAAAATCCAAGTCCTGGAAATAAGGCGGGTGGAATTACCACACTTGAAGATAAATCATTAGGATGCACCCAAAAAGCAGGAACATCTGAAGTGGTCGATGTTTTGAGATATACGGATCGTTTAGAACATAATGGCTTAAATTTACTTCAAGGGCCAGGAAATGACTTAGTGGCAGTGACAGCTCTTGGAAGTGCCGGATGTCATTTAGCCTTATTTACGACTGGGCGTGGAACCCCATTCGGTGGATTTATTCCAACGGTAAAAGTAGCGACTAATTCTGACTTAGCCAATAAGAAAAAACATTGGATTGACTTTGATGCGGGTGCTATGTTAACCGCATCAACGACAGAAGAGGTCGTTGAAGATTTTATTAATTATATTTGCGATGTATGTAGTGGAAAATGGACAAATAATGAATTTAATGGACACCGTGAAATTGATATTTGGAAATCAGGTGTAACATTATAACAATCCATAAAAAGACACTTAAATATGTTAAAACTTCATTAATTTAGGTGTTATAAAATGTTATAATAGGAGGTGATTAAGACGATGAAATTAGGAATTCGAGCTCATGATATTGGAACATTACCACCTAAGGATTTAGTTGATTCATTGGTAGAGAAAGGGTTTCATTCTATTCAGCTAGTTTTAAATAAGGCGATTGAATATCAAACGCAAATGCCTAAGATTTTAGATGAAGAGTTAGTTGAGGAGTTAAGTCTCTTTTTAAATGAGAGTCATGTCGAAGTTGCCATGCTTGGAGCCTATTTTAATCCCATTCATAGTGACAAGGAAAAAGTAAAAGATTCCGTTGAAAACTTTAAAAATCATTTAAGAAAAGCTCATTGTTTTAACACGACGTTAGTTGGAACGGAAACGGGATCTTATAATGATGATCAGTGGACATTCCATGAATCAAATGGTAGTGAAGAAGCTTTTTTAGAAGTGAAACGTGTTTTTTCACAACTTTTAGAGGTTGCAAAAGAATCTAATACTTATCTTGCCATTGAACCGGCGTATCAACATGTGATTTCAACTCCACGTCGTTTAAAACGTTTAATTGATGAATTGAATCATCCAAATACCGTGGTAACGTTTGACTTATTCAATTTATTGTCGAATGAGAATTATAAAAATCAACATCGATTAATTGATGAAATGGTTGAATTATTTCATGATAAGATTCGAATTGTTCATGCCAAAGATTTTATGGTCGAAAATCAACAAATAAGACAGGTAGCACCAGGAAAAGGATTACTCGATTATAAATATCTTCTTTCAAAATTAGAAGAATTAGATCAAGAACCAACGATTATTTTTGAAGGAGTCGTGGGTGAAGATATTTCTTATAGTCAACAGTATTTATTGGAGCTCCTTCAGTCTTAAATATTATTAAAGGACGTAGGAGAGTTTATGAAAATAAATCGAACAGCTAAACGAACCATTGAAATACTTGAATTAATTGCGTCATCCTCTGAAGAGTTGACATTAAATGATATAGCAACACGCCTTGAAATGCCAAAAACAAGTGCCTTTGATATTTTAGAAACATTAGTTGAGTTAAACATGCTATATATTAAAGAACATCGTTTAAAAACTTATGCCATTGGTGTCAAAGCATACGCCATTGGAATTGCTTATTCGAAGACTTCATTACTTTTAAACTCAGCGAATCCAATCTTAAGACAATTAAGCTTACAGACAGGACATACCGCTTTTATTGCAAAAGAGAATAATGGTAAATTAATATTTACGCTGAAACATGAGCCAACTAAGCGAATCATTGCAACGCCAGAGATTGGGGATGAAACTTATTTACATTCAACGGCCATTGGAAAAGCAATTTTAGCGTTTTCACCTCATCATGAGGAATTAATCAGGAAATTACAATTACTACCTTTAACTGAGCATACCATTACATCTAAGGTTGCTTTAAAAAGTGAACTTCAGCAAGTTAAAGTTAAAGGGTATGCAATTTCATGCCGTGAACATGAGGAGCATACGATGGCGATTGCTGCACCAATCTTTGATTATAATGGCGTGGTGTCATCTTCAATCGGAATCGTTAGCCTGTATAAAGAGGGTTACGATGTTGAACAAGATGCACAACTTGTAAAAGAAGCTGCTTATAAAATATCAAGGCTACTTGGCTATCAGGGATAATTTTATCAAAAAGGGGAATTAAAAATGAAATTAGAAACTCGTTATTCAAATCATCCAAATGATGTAAAACATTATACAACAGAAGAATTACGTGAACATTTCTTAATTGAAAAGGTATTCGTTGCGGATGAAGTCCAGTTAACTTATTCTCACAACGATCGTATCATTGCTGGTGGGATCATGCCTGTTGAGCAGCAATTAACACTAGTAGCTGGAAAAGAAATGGGAGTTGATTCATTCTTTGAACGTCGTGAAGGTGGAATTATCAACATTGGGGGATCTGGACGTATTGTCATCGATGGCGAAGTATTTGAATTAAATTATCAAGATGGACTATATATTGGGCTAGGGGTTAAAGAGATTACATTTGAGTCAATTAATCAAGAGCAACCCGCTAAGTTTTATTTTAATAGTGCACCGGCTCACCATCATTATCCTCATACTTTAATTACATTAGAAAAGGCGAATAAAGTACACTTAGGATCAGATGCTGAATCAAATAAACGTACGATTAATCAATATGTTCACCCAGCTGTTTGTCAATCTTGTCAGTTAGTAATGGGAATGACCATTTTAGCGCCAAATAATATGTGGAATACGATGCCATGTCATACGCATGAGCGTCGTATGGAAGTTTATTTTTACTTTGATTTAGATGAAAACAGCAATGTGTTCCATTTTATGGGACAGCCACAAGAAACACGTCACTTAGTCGTACGTAATGAACAAGCGGTTATTTCACCAAGTTGGTCAATTCACTCTGGCGTTGGAACAAGCCGTTATACATTCATCTGGGGAATGTGTGGAGAAAATATCACATTTGATGACATGGATCATGTTGCTATGAAAGATTTAAAATAATAAACAGGATAAATGAGGTGCCTTATGAAAAAATTCGAAGTAATCAAATCGTTAACAGATACAGGGGTAGTTGCCGTGGTTCGTGCAGAAAATGCACAACAAGGAATTGAAATTTCAAAAGCATGTTTAGCAGGTGGAATTAATGCCATCGAATTAACTTTCACAGTTCCAAATGCAGATGAAGTCATTAAAACATTAGTTAAAGAATTTGGAGATGAGATGTTAATCGGAGCGGGGACGGTTCTAGATAGTGAAACAGCTCGTATTGCAATTTTAGCAGGATCAAAATATATCGTATCTCCAGGGTTCGATTTAGAAACAGCTAAATTATGTAACAGATATCAAGTTCCTTACATGGCTGGATGTATGACAATTACTGAAATCATTACAGCTATGGAAGCTGGAGTAGATATTGTTAAAGTATTCCCAGGAAGTGCTTATGGACCAGACTTTGTTAAAGCAGTTAAAGGACCACTTCCACAAGCAAACATTATGCCAACAGGTGGAGTGAGCTTAGATAATGTTGATCGTTGGATTAAAAATGGTTGTGTAGCAGTTGGAGTAGGTAGCGACTTAACAGCACCAGCTAAACATGGTGATTATGCAGGTG
Organism: Turicibacter sp.; assembly: GCF_017941855.1. Taxonomy (NCBI): domain Bacteria; kingdom Bacillati; phylum Bacillota; class Erysipelotrichia; order Erysipelotrichales; family Turicibacteraceae; genus Turicibacter; species Turicibacter sp. The sequence continues at coordinate 16,440 of NZ_JAGAVR010000102.1, forward strand.
TAACAGAGCTTGCTAAACAATTCGTTCAAAAAGTAGCTGAAGCTCGTCGATAATAGGGGGATATCATGAAAAAGTTTGTAACCTTAGGGGAGATTATGCAACGTTTAACCCCTCCAAACCATGATAAATTAGAACAATGCACTTCATTGAATGTGACTTATGGTGGAAGTGAAGCAAATATTGCGATTGCTTTAGCGAATTTTGGACATGATGTAAGGTTCGCTACAAAGCTTCCAAATAATCCATTAGGAGTGGCAGCATACCGCTCGCTTCGTCAGTATGGAATTGATTTATCACCTACGATTATGGGTGGTGATATTTTAGGAACCTATTATGTTGAAGTTGGGCACTCCATTCGTTCTTCAAATGTCGTGTACAATCGTAAACACTCAGCGATTGCGAATATCAAATATGATGAATTAAGTCTCACTGACATTTTAAAGGATCGCACACACTTACACGTCAGTGGAATTACACTTGCACTTGGGGAAGACCTTAAAAATTTCACTATTGATTTAGTAAAGAAAGCATTTGATTTAGGACTGATCATTAGTTTTGATTTTAATTACCGTGCTAAACTATGGACAGTTGAAGAAGCTGCTCAAGCGATTCGTCAAGTGTTGCCATATGTTCATATCGTGTTTGCAAGTTTATACGATATTGAAACCATTGGTGGATATACAACCGGTGAAGAATATGCGACGGTTGAAGCGCACCGCCAAGGTGTTTTCACACACTTTATGAATCATTCAAACTGTAAATGTATTTTTGGAACCATGCGTGAGCAGCATTCAACTCATCAAAATAGTTTAAGTGCGTATTGTTACACAGCTGAGGGGCTTGTACACTATACGAAAAAATATACCTTTGAAATTGTGGATCGTGTTGGAGCAGGAGATGCTTTCGTTGCAGGGTTAATGAATGTTTTAAATTTAGAAGAGCAAAACTATGTTGAAGCGGTTGAGTATGGATTAGCAAGTGGTGTTTTAAAACATACGATTAATGGTGATGTTTTAATTGCCAATGACAGTGATATTAAAGATCTGTGTAATGGATCAGTTGGAATGAAACGATAATTATAAAAGGAAAAGGGGAAAAGTCATGATTTTAGAACAATTCAATTTATCAGGTAAAGTAGCAATCGTAACAGGAGCAGGAGTAGGGTTAGGACGTGGAATGGCTTTAGGATTAGCAGAAGCAGGAGCTGATATTGTAGCAGTTGGGTTAGGAGCTTTAGATGAAGTTAAAGAAGCAATTGAAGCAACAGGTCGTCGTTGTTTACCTATTCAAGCAAACTTAATGTCAATTGATCCAGTTCAAGGAATTATTGATGCAGCGGTAGCTGAATTTGGACATGTTGATATCTTAGTTAACAACGCTGGGATTATTCGTCGTGAAGATGCAGTTGATTTCTCAGAACAAAACTGGGATGATGTGATGAATATCAACTTAAAAACAGTCTTCTTCTTCTGCCAAGCTATGGCAAACCAATTTATTAAACAACAAACGGGTGGAAAAATCATTAACATTGCCTCAATGTTATCATTCCAAGGTGGAATTCGTGTTCCTTCTTATACAGCAAGTAAATCAGGAATCAAAGGAATCACAATGGCCATGGCAAATGAATGGGCTAAATACGGAATCAATATTAATGCAATTGCACCAGGATATATGGCAACTGATAATACAGCACAATTACGTGCTGATGAAAAACGAAGTACAGAAATTTTAGATCGTATTCCTGCTGATCGTTGGGGAACACCTGAAGACTTAAAAGGACCAGTTGTATTCTTAGCAAGCTCAGCAAGTGACTATATCAATGGATATACAATCGCTGTTGATGGTGGATGGTTAGCACGATAATTTATAATAAGCAAAAGGGCACGCCAAGCGTGCTCTTTTTAATGAAACCATCATATGTTGAAATGTCGTATTTTATTTTAAAATAGGTGGCATTAGCTCGTATAATTTGATGAAGAATCACTTTATAATAGCTCATGAATATCAGGTTTTAGGACTCGAGGTGGGTGTAAGTGAAGGATATGAAACGATTAAAAAAAGAAATCATGCTACTCGGAATTCCCATTTTGATTGAACAGATTTTAACCACTACGATGGGAATGATGAACACCATGCTTTCTTCTAATTTAAAAGGTCAAGAAGGAATTAATGTTGTGTCAGCGATTTCAATGATTGACTCGTTTAGTTACTTGTTTATTTCTGTATTTACAGCATTAGCGATTGGGGGAACTGTTGTTGTTGCACAGTATATGGGGCGAGGAGATTGTCAAAAAGCAAATGAAGCAGCAAAACAAGGGGTAATGTCTGCAACTTTCATTTCAATTTTGATTACCATATTCTTATTTATATTTAATGCGCCACTCATTAGGTTGATTTATAACAGTGTTGAACCACAGGTTATGGAATATGGAATTAAATATTTTGGAATTGTCTTATTAAGTTTCCCATTTATGGCAATTACCTTAATTGCTAATGGAGTATTACGTGGGGCAGGAGATACAAAAACTGCTGCTATTAGCAATGTTATTGCTAACATTTTTAATATTGGATTAACCTATTTATTTCTATATGTCTTTGAATGGGGAATTATCGGTGCAGCTCTTGGAATTTCGCTTGCCCGTGCTATCGGGGCTAGTTATGTCCTATGGATCTTAATGAGTGGGAAAAAGGTGCTCAAACTAGAGAAACTGCATCACTATAAACCAAATTTTAAATTTTTAAGGCAAATTTTTTATGTTGGGGTGCCAGCAGGAGTTGAATCCATTATTTTTCATTTAGGAAAGCTACTGACACAAGTGTTTATTGGGGGAATGGGAGCTATTGCCATGTCTTCGAATTCCATTGCAAATTCCATTATTAACTTAATCAATATTCCGGGGAATGCTCTAACTACTGTCTCGACAACGATTATTGGACAAGAAATTGGGCGAGCGGAATATGATGAGGCTCGAAAAAGTTTAAGCTATATTACCCGCTTCGCCACCATATGTCTTGTTATTTTAGGTGCTTTATCGATTCCAACCGCGTGGTATCTTGTCGCGCTCTACACTGATCATGAAGCTGTGATGGATTATGCAACTAAATTAATTCAACTTAATGCCTTAGCGACACCGATTTGGGCCTTTTCATTTGTTTTACCAGGGGGGCTAAAAGGAGCAGGAGATGGAAAGTATACAATGAAAACAGCGATTACCGGTATGTGGGTCTTCCGCGTAGGACTTGGATATTTATTCGGTGTTGTCTTAAAATGGGGCGTATACGGTATCTTCATTGCCATGTTTGTCGATTGGGCAGTAAGAGGAACGCTATATATGATTCGCCTTCGTGGAGACAAATGGTTATCTCATCGATTGACAGATGATGAAGAAACAAAAGAAAAACTAAAAATTCAGGCTACTTAGACAAATAATATAAAAAAGACTATCAATCAAGATAAAATGTTATCGGTTTGATAGTTTTTTTGTTGGAAAAATAATAAAATAGACGGAGAGATTGTTTTCAAAGAAAATCAACCTTTAACTCAATAAATAAAACACTTATTTCAATTTCATGAGATAATAGGAAAGCTGTTGACGGACAGATTGTTATAATCTGAGGGATCGAAAGAAGGAATGGACATTTCTTTTACTAGAAAAAGAGAGAGATCAAAAATTATGGAAGGAGTTGAAGCAATGAAACTACTAGTAACAGGTGGAGCAGGTTTTATTGGCTCAAACTTTATTAATTATAGATTGAAAAAATATCCAAAAGACACTGTTGTGAATTTAGATGCTTTAACGTATGCAGGTAATTTGGAAAATTGCCAGAAGTTTGAAAGCAATCTAAATTACCAATTTGTAAAAGGCGATATTACCGATCGAGAGTTTATTTTTTCATTATTTGAAAAAGAGCAATTTGATGTGGTGGTAAACTTTGCGGCTGAGTCTCATGTCGATCGTTCGATTACACAACCGGACCTCTTTTTAAAAACGAATATTTTAGGAACACAAGTGTTGATGGATGCAAGTCGGGAGTATAAGGTTAGTCGATTTCATCAAGTTTCAACAGATGAAGTATACGGAGATCTCCCACTTGATCGACCAGATTTGCTTTTTACAGAATCATCTCCACTTCATACGTCAAGTCCTTATTCTGCTTCTAAAGCATCAGCTGATTTACTTGTACTCGCTTACTACCGGACATTTGGTTTACCAGTGACGATTTCCCGCTGCTCAAATAATTATGGACCCTATCAGTTTCCTGAAAAGCTCATCCCATTAATGATTCGCTGTGGGCTTAAAGGAGAGAAATTACCTGTTTATGGAACGGGGTGTCAGGTCCGTGATTGGTTACATGTTGAGGATCATTGTCAGGCCATTGATTTAATTTTACAAAAGGGGCGTTTGGGTGAAGTCTATAATGTTGGTGGGCATAATGAACGAACAAATTTAGAAGTGGTGATGACGATTATGCGGGCATTGAATATTTCAGAGAATCAATTATCATTTGTTGAAGATCGATTGGGACATGATCAACGTTATGCGATTGATCCAACGAAAATTCAGACTGAACTTGGTTGGTATCCCGTTCATTCATTTGATGATGGGATTCAAGAAACGATTGAGTGGTATTTATCTCATCAGGATTGGTGTGATCACATTGAACGTGGTGAGTATCAAAAGTATGGTAATTTTAAATGATAATTGTAGTAACAGGTGTAAATAGGTAACGAAATTATTCATTGTTTAACATATTCAGTAGTAAACAAAGCAGAAGAAACCGAATATTACTTTAAAGTAATTTGAAATGCCACAAGAATCAGATTCATGTGTACGGCGCTAATAAATTAAAAGAGGAACCAGATGTTCAAGAGATATTAGATAAATTCGGTATTATCTGCATTTCATGGGTTTTTAGTAAGAGTGGGAATAATCTTATAAAAACAATATTGCGATTGATATGAGTTTCCCGCTCAAATAGTTGAACTAACTGAAGTCAGTGCTAGTTTATTAAAAATTTCAACAACCGAATAGGGGGCAAAAGTCAAGAGGCCACTCAATAGCCGATTGAGTAAAACTAAACTAATTGAAGCGGGTTTTTCCCTGTCACCGTTACGGTCAGAGTCTCTTAACGAATATTTAAAAAGCCTTTAGGTTTTCATAAGACCTAAAGGCTTTTGTTTTATTTTGCTAAAACAACTAATTCAATTGAATCAACTGTTAATTCATTGACTGAGTTTTGTTCCGTTAGGACACCAGCCTGATTGGCAATTAATTGATAATCATCTTTTAGTTTGATATCAATTGAGGTATGTGTTGGGTTCATGAATACTTTAATTTCTTCGTATGGTCCATAAGCTTGTACATTAGAAATCGTGTATTCAATCACACGATTTTCAAGACTACGTACAGTCACGTGTTTTTTTATTTCTTCTGCTGTGTTTAAGCGAAGAGCTTTTAATTCTTTACGTAATTTGATGAATCCTTTTACGAATTCGACTGTTTCAATGTATTCGTCTTTGCGGTCCCAATCTAGTTTATTCACACTATCAGGTGACGTATAAGAATTATGGTCTCCGTCTTTTGTACGGTTAAATTCTTGACCGGCATGTAAGAAGGCAATCCCTTGAGAGACTAAGATTAAAGCGGTAATCATTTTTTGACGTTTTAATCGAGTTTCTAATGATTCGCATTTATTTGATAACATAATTTTATCAAATAGTGTCATGTTATCATGACACTCAACGTAGTTTAACGTCATGGTTGGTTCTTTAAAGACTGGTTTTGTTCCAATAGAAGTGCATGATCCCGCTATGACGTTCATCGCACGATTAATTTCTCCTGTGTATCCAAGACCGTATCCAATATCAGACATTTCTGTTTCAAAAGGTGATCCTTTAATTCCACGTCCGAATTGGTCATTAAAGTGCGCAATTTTTGGCATTTTTTCATTATTGAACATCATCGCTTTTAATTCATCATCCATTAACGTTGGCATATTCCATCCTTCACCGTATACCATGACAGATGAATCAATCGCCTGGCATTCTTCTGTTAGTTGGTTCATCGTATCGATATCCAAAATTCCCATTAAGTCAAAGCGGAATCCGTCAAATCCATAATCACGAATCCACATTTTTGTTGAGTCAATAATGAATTTACGGCACATTGGACGTAACGAGTCAACGTCATTTCCGCACCATGAACCATTTGAAACTTCACCATTTTCACCTAGGCGGAAGTAGTAGTTAGGCACAATATTTTCAAAGGCTGATGATCCGGCATCAAACATATGATTGTAAACAACATCCATTGTGACACGGAATCCTTTTTCATGAAGTTTAGCAATCATTTGTTTCATTTCAATGATGCGTGAATAAGGATTTAAAACATCTGTTGCGTAAGAACCTTCTGGGACGTTGTATTGAACTGGATCATACCCCCAGTTATAAGTTTCGAATTGATTTAATTCATCGACTGATCCAAAATCGTAAGTCGGTAATAACTGAATATGTGTAACACCTAAGTCAACTAAATAATCAAGACCGGTTAAAGTCCCACGGCTTGTGCGAGTTCCTTCCTCAACAACTCCTAAGAATTTACCCACATTTTTAATTCCTGAATTTTTATGAACTGAGAAGTCACGAACGTGCATTTCATAAATAATTGCATCGGTATATGACTGTACTTTTGGTGCCATCTCGCGATTAGAGTCAATTTTAATTTTTTCAGGATCGACGATCACTGTACGTTTATGATTTGGAGTTGACGCAATGGCATATGGATCAGTTGCCTCATTCCATGTTCCATTAACTTTAACGAGGTAAACATATGAGGCTAATTCTAAGTCACCTTTAACGGTTGCAGTCCATACTCCATTTTCTTCACGTGATAAATCATAAGTTTGATAATCACCCTTAACTTTGATATCCACTTTTACACGATTTGCAATCGGTGCCCATACTTTAAAGATTGTCGCTTCTTTTGTGTATGTTGTTCCTAAATCATCACCCGCGTAGTAGAATTCTTCATCGAATTCTTTTGTACGGACGACATATCCAAATTGTAAAGGCGTTTGTAAATTATGGTCATCTGCCACACGATACTCTCCACCAAATGTTAAGCTTGGAGATTTTAATAAGTATTTAACGTAATCTCCATCTTCAACTTTTTCAAGGATTTCTAATTCAACTGAGGCTGAATTTTCATCTTTTAAACGGAAAGTAGAGCTTTCCCCATTATAAAACGTCTTTTTTAAATAAACGGTAATTGTTTCATATTGATCCACATAAGCTTCGAATGTTTGCATCTTTCTCATGTCTAAATCCCCCTTATCATACTGTTGTTTTCATTATAGCGAAGAAAATCAGGATAAGAAAGGGCTTTTAAGAGTGTAACCCATTACACGTTGAATCGTTTCAATACAACTTTTTATAAATTAAGGTTATAAGGGTGAAAAAACGAGACATACTAAAAATAGGTATATCATAAGGAGTGTCTTTTCTATGAAAAAGTTATTGTATATTGTTGCAAGTTCGAAGCCGGAATCTTTATCGAGTTGTCAACGAGGTGCACGTATTTTCTTAAATTGTTTTTTAGAGCAGCATCCTGAGTATGTGATTGAAGAAATTAATGTTTTTCATGATGCTATTCCACAACCAAATGATCACCATTTTTTATCACGCGCTACCCTTGTTAATGGCGACCGATTTAGACAGTTAAGTGAGCAAGATCAAAACATTGTCAATCGGATGCAACAACTGTGTGACCAATTTAAGAGTGCCGATCGCTATGTCATTGCAGCACCGATGTGGACGTTATCATTCCCTTATAAATTAAAGCAATACCTAGATTGTTTGATTTTAAATGACCAAACGATTTCTATTTCTCCTAAAGGGGTAAAAGGCCTACTTCATACTAAAAAACGAAAGGCAATTTATATTCAATCATCTGCTGATATTTACCCATTTAAAAGTATGAGTATTCCGTTCGTTGGAACTCGTGTCAATCATGGAATTACGTATCTTTATGATGTTTTTCGTTTTTTAGGAATTGAGTGTATTGAACCGTTACTCATTCAGGGAACTGAAATTGATGATAGTGGCATTGAACTTGCGTTAGCAAAAGCAAGTGGTGAAGTGGCACATCGATGTGAGGCGTTTAAATAAGAAGGAGGATTTTTGATGTCATCATTTTTAGAAAAAATGTTTGTGATAGAAGGGATTATTTTTGGGGTTCTTGGAATCTTGTTCTTTATCTTCCCAATAGAAACGATTATGAGTATGAGCACGATTATTGCCGTACTATTTGTAATTGTGGGCATTTCAACGATTATTCGGACAAGTGGACGGGAAGAAAGATGGTTCTTTATTTTTAATGGAATCATTAATATCTTATTTGGCTTAGTTTTATGGCTCTATCCCTTATCAACGATTAATATTTTAATTTTCTCTTACGGAATTTGGGTCTTAGTTCGTGGTATTTATTTGTTATTGATGTCATTGACTAGAGGATATTTTGGGTTAAATGCTTATACAGTTTATAATGTGATTTTAATTTTATTTGGTGTCATTGTGGTCTTTCAACCGTTCACAGTACTAATGACAGCACCGTATTTGATTGGAACGGCTCTTATTGTCACAGCGGTTGGTGAAATTTATCTAGGAATAAAACTTAAAGATACGTTTTAAAAGCTTCTATTTGGAAGCTTTTTTTCTTTCTATATTATATAAGGATATTGTTTGTTTTGTTATTTAGGATTTAAGGTGCATTTTTAAACCGTTCTTTCTCATATTTCAAGAGGTGACCCATCTCTGTTTTTATTGTATAATAAGTCCATCAAATAAAACGAGGTGGAAGTATGATTATTGATTCGCATGCTCATATAGGGGAAATGTTAAATTTTAAGCTCTCAGAAACCGTATTACTAGATTCAATGGAACGATATGCGATTGATTTTTGCTTAGTTTCGAATGTTGAATCTTCAGAAGTTGATCATGAACAAGTACTCATTCCAAGTTGCTCTCAACATTCACAACTAAAGAGTAATGAGAGAGTATTGAAGTTTGTAAAGCAGCATCCCAATCGATTAGGTGCTTTAATCTGGGTGAAACCGTTGCTTGAAGCGGTTGATGCCTCTTTAGAGGCATTGATTGAAGAAAATCGAGCGGTTATCTATGGTTTAAAAGTTCATCCTTATCATTCAAGGGTGGCATTTGATGATAAACGGATGATTCCTTATTTTGAGTTGGCACGAAAATATCAGCTTCCAATTGTGACTCATACCGCAAACGATCCGTATTCAACACCGTTACATGTTTATGAGGTAGCCAAGCGATATCCTGATTTGAATTTTGTGATGGTGCATTTAGGGCTCGGAACGGATCATGAATTAGCGATTAAACTGATTTCAAAGTTACCGAATCTTTATGGTGATACAACTTGGGTTAATGCAAAAGATACCCTTAAAGCCATCAAAGTTTGTGGAGTGGATAAAATCATGTTCGGAAGTGATAATCCGATTGATGGATTGGAGACTCTTGGAAAGCGTATTTATCAAGATTATTTTTATGACCTGAAAAATTCTTTAAGTCATACGGATTACGAAAAATTAATGGGGTTAAATGCCAAACAAATTTTTAAGATTAAATCATTCTAAATGATGAGTGGTTATTTGTGGTATTTTATTTTTTATTATCCAAAAATTTTTAAGTTGTGATATGATTAAATGTGGAATAAACAGGAGAATGGTGAGTAGAATGGAGATAGTTTTATCACAAAATAGAGCCGTCGGCGAATCTCAAAAAGTACACTTTATTCGTCACTTTTTAAATTTAAAAGCAAGCAGTAGTCACTACACTGCGATTTCATATGAAAGAGACATTTTGGATTTTTTTCAAGTTGATTATATTGAACAGATTCAATTAGAACAAATCATAGCAGTTAATATGTTTGATGTCGAACATTATTTACTTGATTTAAAAGGAAAAGGATGTGCTTCTGCTACGATCAATCGCAAGGTCTCTTCACTGAGCTCTTTGTATAAGTGGCTATTAAAATATCAAGATAATCGAACGGGAAAATCATTACTTTATTTTAACCCGTTTGGAAATTTGAAAGATGAAAAGCCAAAGGTGAATAATAAGGAAACAGAGTTTTTAACTCAGGATGAGTGTCAACGACTGATCTCAATCTTTGATACAAGAAAAATTGTGGAACTTCGTAATAAAACCATTATCGTCTTAGCACTTACGACTGCACTTCGTAAATCTGAAATGATTAATATTAAATTAAAAGATATTACGACATATGGTGAGTATGATGTCATTCATGTCATGCGAAAAGGAAATAAAAAAGATATGGTAAAAATTCAGTCGAGTCTGAAGCGGTTGATTGAAGAATATATCGAGCGCACTAATCGTGATATGATCCAGGATGCAGAATCATATTTATTTATTGGCCACTCTCGTAATAAAAGGAATAATGAGAAACTTGATCCAAGCTCTTTGAATTATATGTTGAAATCAACTTGTAAAAAGGCTGGGATAGATAAACATTTAAAAGTTCATTCAACTCGGCATACGGCAATTACCCTTGCTATTACAGGTGGGGCAAGTATTGAAAAAGTTCGAGATTTTGCGGCTCATCAAAATATAGCGACAACCAATCGATACGTCCATTCGATAGATAAATTAAAAGATAATGCAGGGGACTATATTCATATTGATGATTTATTTTAATTTTTACAATGAAAATAAGGTTCGATAAAATTTATGTTGTAGTCCTTTTATCTTATAGGCTCGTAGCAAATAGACGAATTTGAAGTTTATTTGCTACGAGTTTTTTTACTTCAAATAGGTTCTTCGAATATAGGAAATTAGCTTAAAATAAAAAAATCTTAAAGTAAATGATTATGTCTATACACCAGATAGTTTCTTTGAATATAGTATCTTAGCTTATGAATCTAAGCTTGAAAGTAAAAATTTAAAACGAGGTGTTACAATGCCAAATTACTTTATTGTTCAAACAGGAAATGATGGAATGGATCGCGATTGTCATTGCCGCTGTAAACACGAATCACAAGAACCAACTAGAAACTGTGAATGTCAATCTTCAGGAGAGTTATTAGATAATCCAGGATTTGAATCTTTTACAGCAGCAGAGGTTCCAACTGATTGGACTGTTACTGGTACAACTGCTAGCCAAATTTCCCAGGGGCGAGTTCACTCAGGACAATCAGCTGTTAGATTATCAGGTAATACTACTTTAACACAGACAGTAGACGTTTCTGATGATAGTCGATGTTACTATGAGTTTTCATTCTTTGCTAACGCTCAGGGGACTGGCGGACCACTAACTGCTACTGTAACTTTTTTACCTTCTAATGTAGTTGGGTTAACAATTCCGATAAGAAGTGGGGATCTTCCAACAGGTGAAAGTATTTTCTCATATTATCGTGGTATTACTTCGCAAGCACCTGCTGGCACTGAACAAATAGAAGTGAGATTCGTATATGGTAATGCCGGCATCGAGGCAGTAAATATAGACGATGTTTCTTTATCAGTCGATTAAAAATCTTAAGTTATCAAAATAGGTTCTCTTATTAAAAACATGATATAAGCGCCATTTAGTAAAGATAATTTCTGTATTCAACAGGAATTATCTTTTTTTCATGTTAGAGGATAATAAAAAAGAATAAGTCATTCTTCAAATGAATAAAGTTGTTAACAGAAAGCTAAGTGAGAGATAAACTTTTAGATGAGCGCTACCTTTAAGTAAAAGATATTGTGTAGATTATATGATCTATCAACTCTTAGATTTATTCATTTATGTTGTCATTTTTTTATAAATCAGTTCGACTTTGATAGGTTTTAACATAAGCTTAAGTATAAGTCTTATGAAATAGGAGAGAATGGGATGAATAAGAAATTTATTTTTACTTTTTTTAATGTGGTTAGTTATGTATTTTTATTAGTTTGTTCTTTTTTTATTAATGGAAAAACAGCCTTCAGTGTAGCGGGAGCTCAACCGCTTATTACCCCAGCACCTTACGCGTTTTTGATTTGGATTATCATCTATTTATTATTTGGGATTTGGATTATAAGATTTGGCTTTAAGTCTACTGAATACGATGTTGCATATCAAAAAGTGAGTCGCTTTATCCCGTTAGTATTTTGCTTTGCTGGAGGATCGTTGTTGGTTGGTCAACCAATTGCAGTTTTTTGTATCATAGGTTCTTTATTAATGACTGTATTCAGTTATATCTCTTGCCGACATGCCACTAGTAAATCATCTTTTTTTAGAGTGCCATTATCCGTTTATTTAAGTTGGATTTCAATTGCTAGTTTGATTGAAACTTTGATTGTGTTAAAGAGTCGTTGGGGTGTTGAATTATTCGGATTATCTGAGACGTTTTGGACAATTTTTCTTTTAATGTTTATTGGATTTATCGCAATTACTATTTTGTCAACACAACAGGACTTTATTTATCCGTCTGTCATTATTTGGGCATCGATTGGGATTGCAATGAATCATTTGAATCATGCGTCAATTTTTATAACGTGTTGTGGCGTTATCTTATTAATTGGTCTGATGATGGATTATATGAAGCGAATCACAGAAAAATAGAGAAAACGTTTTAATTTATTGAAATATTCCTCTTTCGTTTTGAATAGGATGTATTAGAAGGGATTTAGGAATAAGGGTGATGTGTGTGATGATTGGCCAGGAGATTTTTTTTATGGCATTAGAGGAAATCAAACAGGAATATCCTAAATATGAATTTATGGTTAGCCGTGATGTCACTTGGATTTTACAAAAAAAGATGAAGCGTTTAATCGAAGAAAAGGGACTTCCTTTTGAATTGTATCAAGATTATCCTCTTGAAAAGGGATGTTATGAACACAAAGAGAATGAATTAGTTTTGGTGACTCAAGGAACTAATTACAAAGAATTATTTAGTGGGAGAGCTCAGGCGGAGTTAGTGATTCGTATCTTATTAGAACCATCAAAATTACGTCAAGATGTATGCTCACACCATTTACCTCGTGTATTGGTTACGCAACTGACAGAGAATATTAGAAAAGTTCAGAGTTTAGTTCACTCAGGAAAAACGAAAGAAGGGATTTCTTTATTGATTGACGAGTATTCAAGACACCGCCATCAAGTGATTCAGGATAAAGACGTTGTTTGGGAATCATGGGGAGATTATGATGATTCAGGATTTAATATTTCAGTTCTGGTTGCTACTTTTTAAAGGGGGGATGAGGAGATGGAGCGGCATTTTAAAATTATTGATCATTACTATCCTCATGATGAAATTTGGATTGTTAATGAAAGTAAATTAAAATCAGATTTTAGATATCTTAAAGCAGCTAATCTTGAAGAATTGTTAGCACAAATGAGAGAACAAGGGTATGATGTTTTAGAATTTAATCTTCCTAAGAATTATTAGAAGAAAAAGGAGACGCTTTTTTATAAGGGTCTCCTTTTTAGCTTACTGTTCAAAAATGTGACTGCTTGAAGTAGGAGGGGCGATAGAGAATTAGGATTTTTTTATAGTTCGGAAGTTCTAACTTATTTTTGCATAGAAGTGATACGCCCGGGGCTGTGAAGATTTTGAGTGAGATTGCTTCTTTTTGCTCAAAAGAAGACAATGTTTATCTTGAGCGCTTAAGGGAATAGCTAGGAGTTTTCGATTTGTTTTTACAATCAGATTTGGGACTATCAACGGTATTCTCACGTCACTTATGTAGTTATTCATCCTTTTCTTTTGTTTTTTTAGCGTCGAACACTAACTCGTTTTTATTCTAAATGAATTTTAATTGTTTTATAACGCATCTATTTTCTTTGTTATTAGGATTCACGTGTGACAGTAATTCTAAATGAGTAGCTTAGCTTCTTGTATCCAAACATAACAAGCTTTTATTCAGCAAGTATTTTGAGTGTATCTTTATAATTTTATGAGTTAAATAACACGTCGCTTCGAAATTCGATTTTTGCAATTTTCATCATCATGATCGGAATTGTTTAGTCGTTTTTTCTCCAATGTTAACATAGGACTTAAACTATCACTATTTGACTGCATTTTTTATCCCTCATGCTATTTCTTTATAAGTAAATAATAAATTTCCATATTTTAACTCATCTCTTCGCTTTTTTCTTGTTCTTCTTTTGTGGTCTCTTTATTTTTTTCTTTCATCCCTTTTTCTGTTTTTATTTTTTTTGCTATTTTTTATATTCAATATAATAAAAGTTATATTGAATATAAACTTATCGTAGTTTTTGTGTATACTTTCGTATACTATTGTAAACACGTTATTTACGTCGGTGTATGAGTTTGTATACTTATGTATACTTTTGTGCACATGGAATAGGGGTGGTAGCAAAAAATAAAAAAATAGGGTATAATAAAGAAAAAAGTGCGATGGAAAAAGGTGAAGATAGATGGCAGATGCAGTATTAAGTGTGCGAATTGATGAGGAATTAAAGCAGAAGTTTCTCGTTTTAGCGCAAGAAAATGGGATTAATAACAAAGAATTAATGGAAGTCATGGTGTCACAGTTTGAGTTAGCGCAAATTGGAGATGGATCCACTCAGTTTAATCAAGACTTAGAAGAATTACAACGAATTACAAAACGTATGAATGATATTTATATTAATATGTTTGAGCGAACTCAAGTGCGTGAATTAGAGATTAAAAATAAGGAATCAATCTTAAGACATAAACAAGAGGAAGAAATTGCGGCTCTAAACGAAAAATTGGAGATTATAGAGCAAAAAGATAAAGAATTACAGGGTTTAAAGGATAAACTCAAGAAGATGTCTCAGGATTTTGGTGTCTTAAAAGAGGAGCAAGAGAATATTCGTGAGTTAAATCAGTTATTAAAAGATAAAAATAGTCAGTTAGAGAAAGTATTTGCTGATTCGCAAGCTAAAATAGAAGCGGCAAATCAGGTGCTTGAGGAGTCGGTGAAGTTAAAGGCGTTGGTTCAGGATCAAGAAGCGTTAATTAAACGCCAAGAATTCCAGTTACAAAAAGAGATAGAAGAACAACAAAATTTGAAAGTGAAGATGGAAGAAGAGAAAAGAATAGCAATCCAAACGCTTCAACAGGAGTTTGAATTCGAGAGACGAAATCATCAGTTAGCCTTGAGTGAAATGCAATTGGAAATGAAGAAGCAGGCTGCTATAGAACTTGAAGAAGTGAATGAAAAGGCACGAAAGCAAATTGAAGAGTTATCAAAAGAAAAACAGGATTTAGTAGAAGTTTTAAAACAAAAAAATGCCAGCCTAGACTAGTTTGATATCAGCACTAGTGATAGAAGAAAATGAACGAATTAATGTATTTGTCACTTTATGTGATGAACAAATGTATGTTGTAAAGAGGGTTGGCCTGTGTAAATCACCGCTTAAATAGCGGTGATTTTTTTGTTTACGTATAGTGTTAGTTGTGAAAATTGAATACAACAAAAAGTTTAGTATTCTATTACTTGAGGTAAAAAGTGAGAAAAATATCAAAAAAAGTATTGATTTTATTAAATTTATATAATAAACTAATCGTAATTCAACTGAAAGTTGGATTTAATCGATGTATAAATGCTTTAAAAAACAATAATTGGTATCAAAATCACCGATTAGAAGGTATTTTTTAGGGTATTTATATTTTTTGTTTGTTGTTTAATTTATTGTTTTTTTGGAAAAAAATATATTTTTTTACCCAAAAAGTTTATAAATACTAAACAAAACGTGTTATATTCTTAGATTTTTAATTGAAAGGAGGGAAAAAGGTGTTGCAACTAAGTGCAAAAGAATTGAGAGAGAACAGAGAATTGGCATTTCAAAAAACTCATCATCAAAAGTTGCCACTGCTTAACGCTCTTAAACAATATGGTGAGAAAGATATTGCTGCTTTTGATGTACCAGGACACAAGCGAGGCGTTGGGGTGAAAGTACTAAGAGACTATTTTGGAACGGAGCTGATGAAATTAGATGTCAATTCATTGCCACTTCTAGACAATGTCTCTAACCCAAAGGGGGTCATTGCCGCATCACAAGCTCTACTTGCTGATGCCTATCAATCAGATGCTGCTTTTTTTATGACAAATGGGACAACGTCTGCGATTCATTGCATGTTAATGTCTGTTTTAAAACCAGGTGATAAAGTCTTATTACCACGTAATATTCATAAGTCTGCACTTAACGGATTGATTTTGTGTGGTGCGATTCCTGTTTATTTACCGACTGAGTTTAGAAGTAAAGAAGGAATTTCAGCCAATGTGGATCCACAGGAGATAAAAAAAGCATTAATGAGCGATGAAGAAATTAAAGCCGTCTTTTTGCTCAATCCAACGTATTATGGATTTGTGACGGACTTGAAGACCATTATTACGATCAGTCATGAGCGAAATGTTTTAGTGTTAGTCGATGAAGCGCATGGTGCGCATTTTCCGTTTCACGAGGGATTGCCTCCATCAGCGATGGAGCTTGGGGCAGATATTTCCTGTGTCAGTCTCCATAAAACAGGTGGGGCACTCACACAGGCATCAGCCATGCTTGTCAATTCGAGTCGAGTGGATGTCATGAAAGTTCAACAAGTCATTAATATGCTCCAGTCCACATCCGCATCATACTTACTTATGGGAAGCTTAGATGGAGCGAGACAAAATTTAGTCTTACATGGCAACAAACGATTAAGTCATGTCATTAACTTAAGTCATTATGCGAGAGAACAACTCAATCAAATTCCAGGAATTCAAACCATTCAACCTCAGGATTCTAAACGTCCATTTGATGTGACCAAACTTGGAATCCATGTTGCCGGACTTGGGATGACTGGTTTTGAAGTATACGATTTGTTGTGGAAGGAATTTTCCATCCAACTTGAAATGGCGGATTTAAATAACGTCTTAGCTATTATTAGTTTAGGGGATTCTAAGCGAAATATTGAGCGTTTAATTGAAGCTTTTCGTTTGTTATCTAAACGTTATACGAAGGCTAAAACAAGTCATTTAATTCCTACTCGACAAATTGAACCAGAAGTTAAACTCTCACCTCGTGATGCTTATTTTAGCGAGAAAGAGTTAGTTCTTCTTGAAGAATCATCAGGGAAAATTTCGGGAGAATCTATTTTAGCCTATCCCCCAGGGGTTCCAATTATTGCACCAGGTGAACTCATTACAAATGAAGTCATTCGAACCTTAAAACAGTTAATTAAAAGTGGTGCTTTTTTAACGGATCAAACGGATAAAAATTTAGATCACATTTTAGTCATTAAATAAACAAAAAAGGAGTCCTAAAAGATGCATAAAGTTGAAACATTAGGTCGCCATATTTTAGTTGAATACTATAATTGCGATAAAGAAGTATTAAAGAATCCAATGTATATTGAAAAATCAATGAATGAGGCAGCCATTGAAGCAAAAGCAACGATTGTTGAATCGGTTTTCCATCATTTTAATCCATGGGGCGTAAGTGGTGCTGTTATCGTAGCAGAATCTCATTTAACGATTCATACTTGGCCGGAGTATGGATTTGCTTCAGCGGATTTCTTTACATGTGGCGATATTGATCCATGGAAGAGTTTTGAATATTTAGAAGACTTATTAAAAGCAGAATTTAGTGAATCAATTGAAATTCCAAGAGGATTAACCTCTAAAATTCAGAAACATAGTAAAGAAGATTTAGGATTAATTACACATAAACCAGTCGAACAAGCTGGATAGTGTCACAAAGATAAGGAGAGATCAAGATGGAGTTTTGGTATACAGAAGAATGGACAAATAAGGTACGTTTCTCAGTAAAGGTTGAGAAGCAATTATTTTCAAAGAAATCAGATTTTCAGCAAGTTGATGTATTTAAAAGTGAAGAACTCGGTACATTTTTAACGTTAGATGGATTAATGATGGTCAATGAGAAAGATGAATTTATTTATCATGACTGCATTGTACATACCCCAATGTGTGTGAATCCAGCCATTAAAAAGGTGCTAGTAATCGGCGGCGGTGACGGTGGAACCGTTCGTGAACTAACACGATATCCTCAAATCGAAAAGATTGATATGGTTGAAATTGATGAGCTAGTTGTTCGAGCCTCACAAGAATATTTACCGATTACGGCCTCTAAATTAGAGGATGAGCGAGTGAACTTATACTTTGAAGATGGAGTGGCATGGGTAGCAAACGCTACATCAGGAACTTATGATTTAATTATTGTGGATTCAACGGATCCAATTGGACCTGGAGAAGGGTTATTTACAACTGAATTCTATGAAAATTGCTATCGTATTTTATCAAAAGATGGAATTTTAGTGAATCAAAATGAAAGTCCATATTTTGCTCATAATGCACATGAAATGAAGCGAGCACATGAGAAGATTCATCGAATTTTCCCAATTTCTAAAGTGTATCAAGCACATATTCCAACTTATCCATCAGGGCATTGGTTATTTGGCTTTGCTTCTAAAACGCTTGATCCACTTCTAGATGCTAAAGTAGATAAATGGCAAGCTTTAGGGTTGAAAACGAAGTATTATAATACAGATTTACATATGGGGTCATTTATGCTCCCAACTTATGTGAAGGAGATGTTAGAAGATGCAAAAACGATTAAGTAATCGTGCAACGTTTATGGCAATGGATGTCAGTTTTGAAGAAGCAGAAGTGGTTGTCTTTGGGGCTCCTTTTGATGGAACGACCTCTTATCGTCCTGGAACACGTTTTGCGGCTGGACAACTTCGATGTGAATCAGAAGGAATCGAGACCTACAGTCCATTGCTTGATTTAGATTTAGAAGACTTCAAGATTTGTGATTTAGGGGATGTCAATTTATCGAATGGTAATACAATAAAATGTCTAGAAGAAATTAAAGAAGTGACAAAAGAAGTATTAGAAGCAGGGAAAAAGCCGTTGATGATTGGAGGAGAGCATTTGGTTACTCTTCCAGTCATGGAGGCTCTTTTTGAAAAGTATCAAGATATTCATGTGCTTCACTTTGATGCTCATACAGACTTGCGTCAGACGTATCATAATGAGACGTTATCCCATGCGACAGTCATTCGTCGTATACATGATTTACTTGGGGATGGACATATTTTTCAATTTGGAATTCGTTCGGGAACAAAGGAAGAGTTTAATTTTGCATTAAAAGATTACCATACTTATATGGAGCCGTTTACGGTTCACAGTGTCGCTAAAGTTCTGAAGTCTTTAAAAGGATGTCCAGTGTATGTCACACTTGATTTAGATGTGTTAGATCCATCCATTTTCCCTGGAACAGGAACTCCAGAAGCGGGAGGCATTACTTATCGTGAGCTAGAAACAGTGTTTACGGCACTTAAGAACGCAGAGGTTGAGTTAGTAGGAGCCGACTTGGTTGAGTTAAGTCCGCATTATGATCAATCGAATGTCTCAACGTTAGTGGCATGTAAAGTATTAAGGGAACTTGCTTTATTAGTATCAAGTAAAAAAAGAGAGGAAGAAATCATCGATGAAACAGCGTAAATTATTTACATCAGAATCAGTTACAGAAGGGCATCCGGATAAAGTTTGTGATCAGATTTCAGATGCTATTTTAGATGCCATCGTAGCACAAGATCCAATGGCTCGCGTGGCTTGCGAAACCGTTGCATCTAAAGATTTAGTGTTAGTAACAGGGGAAATTACAACAACGGCAAGTGTTGATTTTGAATCTGTTGTTCGTGAAACGATTCGTGAAATTGGCTACATAGCAAAAGAGATTGGATTAGATGCTAATAACTGTCGTGTCATGGTTGAGTTAAATGCTCAATCACCAGATATCGCACAAGGGGTTAATGAATCACTTGAAGCACGAGAATTCGATGAGCAAGAAGCCGTGATTGGAGCTGGAGATCAAGGGTTAATGTTTGGATATGCTTGCCGTGAAACAGAAGAATTTATGCCATTACCGATTTCGTTGGCACATAAACTGGCTAAACGTTTAAGTGAAGTTCGTAAAAATGGAACACTTTCATATTTAAGACCAGATGGTAAAACACAAGTAACGGTTGAATATGATGAACAAAATCAGCCAGTTCGTATTGATACGATTGTCATTTCAACTCAACATGATGAAGAAGTGTCTCATGCTCAAATCGTTACTGATTTAAAAGAGCATGTTATTTCTCCAATTATTGAGACAACGTTAATGGATGAAAAAACACGTTTATTTATTAATCCTACAGGACGTTTTGTCGTTGGAGGACCTGATGGGGATGCTGGTTTAACAGGACGTAAAATTATAGTTGATACATATGGTGGCTATGCCCGCCATGGAGGGGGAGCTTTCTCAGGAAAAGATTCAACAAAAGTCGATCGCTGTGCAGCCTATATGGCACGTTTTATTGCAAAGAATCTTGTTGCAAATGGACTGGCTGATAAATGTGAAATTCAATTATCTTATGCTATTGGAGTTGCAGAACCTACTTCAATCTTAATTGAAGACTTTGGGACAGCTAAAGTTTCAACCGAAAAATTAGTTTCTATTATTAAGGAAAACTTCAAACTACATCCTCAAGGGATTATCGAGATGTTAGAGTTACGTCAACCGATTTTTAAAGAAACAGCAGCGTATGGACACTTTGGCCAACCGCATTTTCCATGGGAGCGAGTGATTCCATTAGCTGTTTAACACATTTAATTTTAAAAAGTAGCGCATTGCGCTACTTTTCATTTTATAGAAAGAATATTCTACTTTTATCAGACATATAATAAGCCATATAGGATTAGAATTGAAATCTATTTCAAACTGATAATGGTGGTCGTGAAAGTAGCTGTATGGACTCATGCTATTCATTAAACTATGTAATCCTTCAGAAATACAAAATTGCTGAGGTGAAAGTCATGATTTACAAGTTATTTAATTATCTTAAATCAGTTTCAATTGAAAGTGAAGAAGGAATTCAAACTCTGACACATGAAGGAAAGTATTATCAAAATGATCATGTCTGTTTAGAGGTACAAGAAGTAAATCATAATGAGATTCAATTCAAAGTTGTCAATGCAGATTGTGAGATTAAGCATATTTATGTTGATTTCATAAATCCGATTGAAAATGTGAAAGCAACACTTGATGATAATGGAAACTTATTACCGATTAGTGATGACGATATTTTACAAAATCAATGCTATGTTTATTCTGATTGGGGAACGTATGCATTGGGTATTGAAAATGGTTATGATAAAGGTGTTAATTTTCAAGTCGACCCAAATGAGATTCATTTATCATTTGATTTAAATGAGTCTAAGTTACCATGTTATCGTTTATTATTTGAAAAGTATTTATCCGTTTATAAAGGCTCTGAAATTGTGAATCGATTTAAACATCAACTTGGATATTAAAAGACAAAAAGGTAAAGATGAGTCTGTTCATCTTTATTTTTTTATGTGAATTCAGTCATCTAAAGATCTATCCTATAGTGAGAAAGATTTGTGGAAGGGATATAAAATTATTGTACAAAAATGACAATTATCGACAGAAAAGAGATGAATTTTTTGAATCGTATGATAAACTAGTAACGAAGGGAGGATATTAGAGTTTAGAAGGAATAGGGTCGATGTTTTAAGGGAGGATTTATGAATAAAAGAGCTTTGGCAGTGGCAATCGTTACTGCATTATTGAGTGGTTGTCAAAAAAGTGGACATGAAGAGTTTAAAATGGAGTCATCACTAGAAGAGAGTGATGTTATAGATATAGCATCTCAAGAAGAAACAGTCGAAGAGGAAATCGTGACGGAAATAATTTCAAAGGATTATGAGACCGTTGCAAAATCAATTGATGCTTATTTGCAAGAGCAGTTATTCAATGGAGTAGCGTTAGTCTCAACAGGTGATGATTTAATTTTAGTTAAAGGTTATGGGTTAGCTAATGTTGAAAATCATGAACCGATGACAATTGATAAAAAGTTTCAGATTGCTTCGGTCTCAAAGTCATTTGTGGCTGTTAGCATTTTACAATTAGTCGAAAGTGGGCAATTGACTCTTGAGCAAACGATTGATACGTATTTTCCAACGTTACCCCATGGAGAAGAAATTACCATCCATCAATTGCTAACCCACACCTCGGCTCTTTATTCAGGCGATGATTTGACGAATTATAATCAGGCGACGACGCTTGATCAGGTGATTGCAGATGCTTTTAAGGAAAATAATCTGTATTATGAAGAACCAGGAGTCTATGCGATTTATTCAAATTTAGGTTATGATCTTCTGGGGGCCATTATTGAGCAAATTACAGGAATGTCTTATGCTGATTATGTTCGACTTAATATCTTAGAGCCTTGCGAGATGACAGATTCAGGATTAAATATGGATGCGGTGCCACTAGATAATATGGCAACCGCTTATAATGGAAATATTGCAGAGGGTTATAATGCGAAGATTTTGAATCCTTCGTTTGGATATGCTTCAGGTGGTTTGCATTCAACCGTTATGGATTTGTTTAAGTATGATCGAGCGCTTGCTAAAAATGAGTTGATTTCTGAGGAAAGTTTTAAGATGATGTCTACACCGTATTCTAAAATTGGCAATAAGGATTACGGTTATGGGTGGTACGTTGATATGTATCTTGAGAATACGGTTTCCCATCCTGGTAACTTGATTGGATGGCATTCCATGCTTTTGCATCATAAAGAAGATAAAGTATCCGTTATTTTATTGACCAATCACGATGAAAGCGATATGAATATGGCATTTACCATCGCTCGATTAGTGTTAACCAATTTGGAATCGCAATAAAATAAGAAAAAAGAGTCGTAATTTTTTAATTATGACTCTTTTTTGATATAATAAAAGCCTTAGAAAGGGGATTGTCAAATGAGAATAGGTGTGATAGCAGATATTCATGGGAATTTACATGCCTTGAAGGCGATTATTCGCGACTTAAATAAAGCAGGAATCAGTGATTATATCATTGCAGGCGATTTAATCGCAGACTGTTCGCAACCTAATGAGGTTTTAGATTATATTAAGACCCTAAATGCAACGGTGATCAAAGGAAATCGTGAAGATTATGTTTTGAGTTATTTAAAAGGTGAGAACCAACACTGGAGAAACTATGAACAGATGGCAAGTGTCGTATGGACGGCGAAAACGTTAACGAAAGAAAATGTGGAGTATATTAAAGGGTTATCTGATTCGTGTGTGAGGTCGTGTGGGAAGTGTGGGTGTATCAGGATTGTACATGGATCACCCTTTCATATTAGTGAGCACTTATATGAGGATAAAGAACAAGATCGTTTATTAGAAGCAGTTCAAGCTTGTCAAACTGAAGTACTCGTTTGTGGACATTCGCATCGACCTTGGAAAAAAGAAGTGAATCAGACACTGGTGTTAAATCCAGGTGCAGCGGGAGTCCATTTTAATCAGTGGAGTGGGGCTGAGTATGCTATCTTAAGTTTTGAAGATGGCAAGTGGCAAGCTAGTCATCATATTGCATTGTATTCAGTTGAGGATTTTAAACAAACGATGTACAAGAGCTCGCTTTATGAAGTGGCACCGATATGGGCTCGTTTAATTGTACAGTCGATTGAAGAAGGATTTAATGCCAATATTAATTTCTTACGCTCATTTGAAGCAACTGATTTTCATGATGGATTGATTGAAAATGAAGTTTGGAACCAACGAGCTAAGGTGTGGTTTAATTTTGAAATAAATCATCACCATGGAAATAATTAAAATTCTTCAAAAATGACCAGAATTAAACAGAATCTTTAATGAATAGTCAATTTAATCATTTTACGTCAGTTATGATATAATAAGATAAAAATATAGTTATGAAGTGAGGTTCATGGATCATGATCAGTAATTTTATATGTCCGCTTTGTCAAACCCAATTAGTAGTAGAAGAAAGAAGCTATAAATGTCACAAGGGACATAACTTTGATAGAGCAAAGAGTGGATACATTAATCTTTTAATGTCACAACAAACGAAAAAAAAGCGTCATGGTGACGATAAATTAATGGTTCAGGCCCGAAAAGAATTTTTAGAATCAGGTTATTACAATGTTTTACGTGAAAAACTGCAAGATGTTGTAAACAAGCATGCCAAAGATCAGGATGTAATCTTAGATGCTGGTTGTGGTGAGGGCTGGTATACGGATCATATACTAAAGCATTTAACGGAGCAGTCTTTGCACATTAAGATGCTTGGGATTGATATTTCAAAGTGTGCCGTTGATTATGCAGCCAAACGTAATAAAAAGATTGAATTAGCAGTGGCAAGTATTGCTGATTTACCAGTCGCGGATCAATCATGTGACATCATCATTTCTATTTTTGCTCCGTTTTTAGGTGAGGAATGTCAACGTGCGTTAAAAGAAGATGGACTTTTGATTAAAGTCATTCCACTCGAGAAACATTTATGGTCGTTAAAAAAAGCGGTATATGACACGCCTTATGAAAATGTCATTGAGAATTTAGAGGTAGATGGTTTTGAGTTAATTGAAAGACATGATATTAAAGAGATGATGCATCTTACAAATAATCATGATATCGTTAGCTTATTTATGATGACACCGTATTATTATAAAACAGGCCGAGAAGATCAAATGAAGTTAAACCCAGTTCAAACACTTGATACAGAAATTGAGTTTGCTATATTAGTTTATCGAAACCAGATAGGTCGCTAGAGGGATGTTTAATCCCTCTGTTTTTATTTTCAGCTACTTACAGATTAGGGACTCACTGATTGGGCGATAATAAAGCATATGAATTTTTTATAGGTGGTGTAATGTTAGATGAAGTATCAAAAACCAACTCAAGACGAGTTAAGAGCTAGATTAACTCCGATGCAATATGAAGTGACACAAAATAATGGAACCGAGCCTCCATTTACTAATGAATATGATCAACATTTTGAAGAAGGAATTTATGTTGATGTTGTGAGTGGGGAACCCCTCTTTTTATCACGTGATAAATTTCATTCGGGCTGTGGGTGGCCTGCCTTTTCAAAGCCCATTCATCGGAGTATGATTAAGGAGAAAGCCGATTGGTCCCATCAGATGCATCGAATTGAGGTGCGAAGTCAAAAAGCAGATTCTCATTTAGGTCATGTGTTTAATGATGGACCCTTATCATCGGGTGGTTTACGATATTGTATTAATTCAGCTGCCTTACGTTTTATTCCAAAATCAAACATGAAAGAAGCGGGATATGGACAGTACATCGAATTATTGTAGATTCATTTGCTTCCATTTTTGTAACAGTATCTTAATCATGTCTGTTTAGTGCACTCTCGTACATAGGCTATTTCATGAATAAAGTGTGCATCATTCTTTGAGTTTCTCAAATTTTATTTAAAAATCGCTTTTCTATTTTTTAGAGAAAAGCGATTTTTTTCTTTTATAAATATGTCCAAAATGTGTCTTGTGTTTTTGATGAGATATGTTAGAATAACATTGAATTACAATTATTAGTAATTAATTGTTTGATTATGAAGGGGAAATCATGATCAAGAAGAGTTAATTATAGATTAGAAATCAGGGGGGATGAGTGTATGGCAAGACAACAATGGAGTTCAAGAAGTACTTTTATTATGGCTGCCATTGGTTCGGCAGTTGGACTTGGAAATGCTTGGCGATTTCCGGGGATTGCGTATGCAAATGGGGGAGGTGCCTTCTTAATTCCTTATTTTGTGGCGTTACTAACAGCTGGAATTCCATTATTAGCACTTGAGTTATCTATCGGGAAGAAATATCAGTCTGGTGCTCCAAGTGCTTTTGCAAAAATGAATAAAAAGTTTGAATGGATTGGTTGGTGGGGAGTCGGAACAGCATTTTGTATTTGTGCGTATTATTCAGTGGTCGTCGCATGGGTCATTGAGTATGTGGCGCTGTCATTTAAGTCACCTTGGATTGAAAAAGGGGCAGCTGATATCTTTACGGGGGATGTATTACAGGTTTCGAGTGGAATGTTTGATTTCGGTGGTTTTAGTCCTGTGGTGTTTTTAGCACTTATTTTTGCTTGGGTTTGCATTTGGTATTGTATCCGTCACGGAGTCACATCAGTCGGGAAAGTCGTGAAGTATACCGTTATTTTACCTGTTATTTTACTTGTTTTCTTAATTATTCGTGCGATGACTTTACCGGGAGCATTTGACGGTTTGAGTTATTACTTAGTTCCGGATTGGTCAGCATTACTAGATATTAATGTGTGGGCGGCAGCTTACGGTCAAATATTCTTTAGTTTGAGTATCTTATTTTCTATTATGGTGGCCTACGGTAGTTATTTAAACAAAGAGGCAGAAGTAACAAAAGATGCGATGATCATTGGGTTTGCAGATGCGGGAATTAGCTTTTTATCCGGAATCGCAGCCTTTGGGACACTTGGATACTTATCAGCAGTCAGTGGAACACCGATTTCACAAATGAAGCATACGGGGATTATGCTAGCTTTTGTAACGTATCCTGAGGCGTTAGCTCAAATGCCGGGTGGCCGTTTGGTAGTCATTTTATTTTCTCTTGTTTTTTTCATCATGTTATTTACCCTTGCAATTGATTCTGCCTTTTCGATTGTTGAAGCTATTATTACAGCGGTGGTTGATAAATTTGGATGGAATAAATCCAAAACAACGTTATGGGTATGTGTGATTGGATTTGCATCGAGTCTAATTTTTGCGACACGGGCTGGACTTTATTGGTTAGATGTTGTGGATCACTTTGTGAATGACTTTAATTTAATTGCGATTGGATTCGTTGAATGTTTAGCTTTAGGATGGGTATTTGGAGCGGATAAAATCCGCGACTATCTCAACAGTAATACCGATTTTAAATATGGGAAGTGGTGGAGTGCCTGCATCAAATACCTTTGCCCAGTTATCTTCTTATTTATTAGTGTGACCTATTTAATCACAAATTTAACAACACCATATGATGGTTATCCAGTATCTAATCTAATTGCTGGGGGATGGGGGATTGTCCTATTAACCGTTATTTTTGGTATTGGAATAAGTTTGGTGAAAGGTAAAAATGAGGATAAAGCCACAGTTAGTTAAGCTAGGTTTACTAAGAGAGGGAAGTCTATCTTGAAACATCACAGCTAAAAAACGTTTATTTTCCTAATAGAAATGATAAAACGAGCTTAGAAATTGACATGAATAACCTATTAAGTAAATGGCTTAAATTTATTTAATAGGTTTTTTTGTTAAATAAATTTAGGCCATTTAAAGTCTGACTTAGTAAAAATTAGTTATGATTCACCATTTTTGTGTCAATACTAATAATAGAACGTTAAGATTAACAAAACATTTGTTTAAGATTGAAGAGTTAACAGTAGGAGTTGTCGTCATGAATGAAGAAAAGAATCATCCACAGCAAGTTTTAATGCTTGCATTAGATATTGGCGAGAAGCTAACAAAATGTGGTGCAGAGATTGGACGTGTTGAAGATTCTATTATTAGGATTTGCAAAGCATATGGAGTTAAACGAATTGATGTTTTTGCGATCAGATCATTAATTATTGCGACCATCCAAACAACTGATGGTGACATTATTACGCAAACGAGGCGAATATATTCTTATGGTACAAATCTTGAAGGGTTAGAAGGCGTGAATACGTTATCTCGTCTGATTTGCGAGACAGCACCAAATTGTATAGAAGTTCGAGAAAAAATTAATGAATTGGAACAATCTCGCCCTCCAATCAATTTTTCTGTCTGCTTGGGTTGTATTCTTATTGCGACAAGTTCTTGTATTTACTTTGGAGGAGAAGTCATCGACATGGTTCCATCTGCCATCGTGGCAGCTTTTATTTTTTACTTAGATAATTATTTTAAAAAAGATTACATGAATCAGGTCTTATATATGGTATTGTGTTCCATGCTCGCTGGAATGCTGACGATTTTATTAGTTAAGTTAGGGATTGGAAAAAACATTGATAAGATAATGATTGGAGATATTATGGTTTTAATCCCGGGTCTTGGAATAATGACAGCTTTTAGAGAGATTTTATCTAGAGATTTATTAGCTGGCTTAATGCGATTTTTTGAGTCAATTTTAGTTGCGTCAGCCATTGCGTGTGGATTTTCATTAGCATTATACTTTATGGGAGGTCTATTACAATGAAAGAAAATATGATTTTAATCATCAGTGCAACCATTGAGAGTTTAGGGTTTGCACTCCTTTTTCGAGTAAGGAAAGATAGACTGATTTATGGTACGATTGGGGGAATGGTTACGATTACCATTTATTTATGGCTCTTTTCTATTCATCAAGATGCTTTTTTAAGTAACTTAATTGCAGGAATTTTTGCAACCGCTTATTCAGAAATCTTTGCCCGTGTTTTAAAATCTCCTGCTATTGTCTTTTTAGTGCCATCTGTTATTCCATTAGTACCCGGAGGAAGTCTTTATTATGCGATGAGAGCTTTTATTTTAAATGATGAACCTGAGTTTTCAAGTCATCTTCATAATACATTTAGTACAGGAATAGGGATAGCCGTTTCGATTATATTAGTATCCATTTTCTTTTACTATTTAAAATCGTTAAGAAAAAAGTTTAAGTATTAACGCTTCAGGATGAAAGATTAGTTTTGATTAGTCTGATAAAAAAAGTCAGCGAAATAGGGGCGATTTGCTATAATAGAAAGATGAAAACGATAATGAATCGGTATTAGAAGGAGAGATTAAAATGAATGAGAAGACCTATCTTTTAAAAGAGATTGAATTACAATATAACTATCGACTTGAAGATGGAGTTACGTACACTAAGTCAAAATATTTAGTGAATGATCTTTTTAAAAGTATTAAAGGGAGTGTTAATTGTGAGTTTGGCGGTTTTGAACAACTTGGTTTCACGGAAATAGAAGTCAAGCAGCTGATTAAAACTTATATCGATCAGTTATCTAAATAATCGAATTTCGCTGTCTTTAAGGGTTCTAAAAACGAAGACTGATTAAAAAACGTTATATTTTATCCTATTATTTGACAATATTAGGTAGATGAATTATGATAGTGTCATTATAAATGAAGACAGGAGGTGCTAAGCATGGAAAATACAGAAAAAATTCTTGAAGCGATGAAAAATGCTGGAGAACCTCTTAACAATGGTAAAATTGTAGAGTTAACAGGTCTTGAAAAGAAAGACGTCGAAAAAGCGATGAAACAATTAAAAGCTGAAGAAAAAATTGTTTCCCCAAAAAGATGTTATTGGCAACCTAAATAAAAAAATTAAAAACCCAGACCTAATGTGTCTGGGTTTTTAATTTTTAGGTAAAAGAGTTTGTGAAAGGGCACGGCTAGTTAGCTTTTTTATCAACCACCATAACTTCCTATAATGTATATTATGTAAACTTAATAATAAAAATAAAAGATATACATAGTTTCCTTTTTTGAATTCCAAACTATATTGAGTCTATTTTAGGAGGTTTTAAAATGAAAGTTCCACTTTGGTTAGATACGACGGTCGTTCCTAGTTATTATTCGCTATGTGAAGATCTATCTGTTGATGTTTGTATTGTGGGTGCCGGAATAACTGGGATTACGTTGGCTTATTTGTTACGTGATTCTGGCTTAAAGATTGCATTGATTGATTCAGACCAAGTTATTCATGGGACAACTGCTTATACAACGGCGAAATTAACTGCTGGTCAAGGGTTAATTTATCAGGATTTAATTCAAAATGTTGGTTATGATGGTGCAAAGCTATATTATGAATCACAGCAAGAAGCCATTGATTTTGTGGCGAAAACGATACATGATTTAAAGATTGATTGTGATTTTGTAAGACTCCCCCACTATGTCTTTACCCAAGAGGCATCAAACTTATCAAAATTTGAGGCAGAATATGAAGCCTGTCGTTCACTAAACATGGATTGTGAACTGGTAGAATCGCTCGATCTCCCCTTTCCAATTGAAAAGGCCATTGCATTTAAAAATCAGGCACAGTTTCATCCATTAAAGTATTTAGTCGGTTTATTAAAGGCACTAGCTGAGTATTCTAATATTTCGATCTATGAGCATACAACAGCCTGTGAGATGGTTTTCAATGAGGATCAAAGTTCCTCAATCATCACATCTAATGGATATAAGGTTAACGCTAAGCGTGTGGTTCAAGCCTGTCATTTTCCATTTTATGATGATGGATCGCTTCTCTTTTCTAAAATTGAGATGAGTCATTCCTATTTGATAGCGGTTGAGAATGCTTCTTCCCTACCCCATGGAATGTATATTTCGTATGAATCGCCAACACGCTCCATTCGGACGTATCAAAATTTTCTTTTAATTGGAGGTGAAAATCATCGTCCAGGTACCGTGAAAGATACGAATGAAAATTATGAAGCCTTGATTAACTTTGCAAAAGAAAAGTTTCAAACGGATGCTATTTCATATGAGTGGTCAACACAAGATGTTGTCTCGATTGATCATATGCCTTATATAGGGAGACTTCATAAAGATTGTTTAAATCAATTCGTTGCAACTGGATATTGTAAATGGGGAATGAGTAATGGAACCGCGGCGGCTCTTCTTTTAAATCAATTGATTAGAGGGATGGATAGTCCGTATACTGCCCTATTCTCTCCAAGTCGTTTAAACTCTAAAATGGCAATTAAGAATTTAATCGCTTACAATTCAAAGATAGCGTTTGAATACATAAAAGGTAAGTTAAAATTAGGTGAGAAAAACGTAGAATTAGGTGTTGATGAAGCAACCATTATAGCCACTAACGAAGGAAATTATGGTTTGTATAAAGATAAAGAAGGGCTTCTTTATCTAGTTGATATCACCTGTCCTCATCTAGGGTGTGAGCTAGCTTTTAATACGGCTGAACGAACATGGGATTGTCCTTGTCATGGATCACGATTTTCTTATACGGGAGAGGTAATAGAAGGACCTGCTCATCAAGCATTAAGTTGTCATCATAATAAAATGAATCCTAATATTTTTAGATCAGATGATTAACTACAAAATACTACATCTTGTTAAGATTGGAATAGAGTTCTTACTGTTTTAGCAAAAGAATTCAAGGTATTTTGTCAAAGAAAATCGAAAGAAAGGAGGGATAAAACAGCAATCAAGGTTTGTTGTCTGTTATGTCTTGAAACTCTTAATCTTTTAAAAGTATAATAGTAATGAGCCAGTTGTGCTCACACTCCTTATCTTTACCTACATTCCTAAAACACCATTGACCGGCAATGGTGTTTTTTTATTTTTTTAAATATTATGATGATTTATTGTATATAATTTTAAATTCAAACCATAATATGATTGAGCCCAACTTAGACATTACAACTTAGAGCTCACCTTTCTTCTCTTTCTCATACCTCTATTTATGTTGTATCTATATTGTATTTGAAAAGACACTGCTACAGTGTTTTTTTTATTTGTTTTTTTAAAAAATGGAAAAAATTAACTTTTAAATGGTTTGACTTTTCTAGGCATCGGTCATATAATAATCATAATTCAGGGCACGATATTTCCACATATTGGTGTTTTGGGTGATAAATTCAAGGGGAATTTATCTAGTAGGATGATTAGAATAACCCAATAGAAGGTTTGTGAGATTATGATTGATTACATGGAATCTCGAGTACTCTATTAGACTCACAAACTCTCCAAGATGGAGAGTTTTTCTAATCAGTTATCAGTTGAATTGCATAAGGAAGGAAAAAGGAAGGAATGATGGTATGAAAGCTAGTAAATGGTTGAACATTTTAGGGATTGGGATTGTTTTTTGTGGTAGCTTTCTCGTAGGATGCAGTAAGCAAGAAAATTCAGACGTTAAAACGATTGGAGTTTTACAGTATATGGAACATGCTGCACTGGATGCCTCTTATGAAGGATTTGTGGCAGCACTAGAAGCTGAAGGTTATGTGGATGGTGAAAATATTAAATTTGATTTAAAAAATGCTCAAGGAGATATGGCGACGACACAAACAATTGCTAAACAATTTGTATCAAATCAGGTGGATATGATTTTTGCCATTGCAACAGGAGCTGCTCAGGCTGCTTATAATGCAACGCAAGAGATTCCAATCGTCATTACAGCTGTAACTGATCCTGTTTCAGCTGAACTTGTTAAAGATTGGGATGTCACGGGAACTAATGTAACAGGAACGAGTGATTTAACACCTGTTGAAAAACAAATGAACTTAATTAAAGAACTTGTACCGAATGCTAAAACAATTGGTGTCATCTATACAACAAGTGAAGTGAACTCACAAGTCCAAGTCTCAATGGCAAAAGAAGCTGCTAAATCTTTAGGATATGAGATTGTAGAAGTGGGGATAACTTCTGTGAATGATATTCCAATTGCTGTTTCATCAATTATTGATAAAATTGACGTGATGTATGCCCCAACGGATAATTTAGTAGCCAGTGCGATGCCGGTGTTATGGAATGCTTGCGTGGAGAAAAAGGTACCTGTCATTACGGGTGAAGAAGGAATGGCAACTGCAGGTGGAGTTGCCACAGAAGGAATCGATTATTACCAGTTAGGATATGAGACTGGATTAATGGCAGTCGAAGTATTAGAAGGAAAAGATCCGAGCACTATGTCCATTAATACGCTTGAGAATACAACGTTAATTGTAAATCAACAGAATGCAGATGCGATTGGACTTGTGATTCCTGAGGATATTTTAAGTGAAGCTGAAATTGTAGAAGGTGACTAGTATGACCGTTCTACTAACCGTTTTAGAACAAGGTTTGATTTTTGGAATTTTAGCACTCGGTGTTTACTTAACCTATAAAGTTTTGGATTTTGCAGATTTATCAGTTGAAGGGACGTTTCCACTAGGCGCTTCAATCACTGCCCTACTTTTAACCCAAGGGATAAATGCTTCTGTTGCCATCTTCATTTCATTTATTGGAGGCATGTTAGCAGGAGCTGTGACAGGGCTCTTACATGTGAAATTGAAAATCACGAACCTTCTTTCAGGAATATTAGTGATGAGTGGATTGTACTCTATTAACTTAAGAGTGATGGGGAATCGTGCGAATATTGCACTCTTTAATCAAAAACATCTTTTTTCAACATCCCTCCCTACCCTGCTTACGATTGTTCTTGTGGTCATGGTGGTGAAGTTATTGGTTGATTTGTTTTTGAAAACAAAATTTGGATTTATGGTCAAAGCAACAGGAGATAACCCTCAATTAGTCACGACACTCGGAGTTCATATCGGTTTTGTGAAGATTGTTTGTTTAATGATTTCTAATGGGTTAGTTGGATTAGCTGGTTCTTTAAGTGCTCAATATCAAGGGTATGCTGATGTCACCATGGGAACTGGAACGATTGTCATTGGATTAGCGGCTGTTATCTTCGGAGAAGCGATATTTAAAAAATCATCTTGGATTCTTCCAACAACCACGGCCATTATTGGTGCTATTTTGTATCAGGGTTGTACAGCTCTTGCTTTGCAATTTGGATTTCCACCTAATGATTTAAAATTACTAAGTGCTGCTATTGTGACACTGGCTCTAGCTTTAAATCATTATCATTTTAAAGTTACTCTCTTTAAAAAACATGAAATGAAAGGTGGGATAAGAGATGTTAAGGATCCAACAACTGAGCAAAACTTTTTATCCGAACACAGTTAATGAAAAAAGAATCTTTGATTCTTTAAACTTGACGGTTTTAGATGGTGAATTTGTGACCATCATCGGAAGTAATGGCGCCGGAAAATCCACATTATTAAATTTAATATCAGGCTCAATTTCTGCTGATAGTGGCACAATTTTCTTAAATCAAGAAGATTTAACACATACAGTTGAATATGAAAGAACAAGGTTCATTAGTCGGGTATTTCAAAATCCAACGATGGGAACCTCTCCTTCTATGACGATTGCTCAAAATTTATCATTAGCTAAAAATAAAGGGAAACGATTTGGATTATCTTTTTTAGAATCTAAAAAGGATTTAAAGTTATTTAAAGAACTTGTTACCCCATTAGAATTAGGCCTAGAAAAGCAAATGAACTCCCCTGTTGGGCTATTATCAGGTGGGCAACGACAAGCGTTATCATTATTAATGGCAACACTCGTTAAACCAGAATTGTTGTTACTTGATGAGCATACAGCGGCACTGGACCCTAAAACATCAGCAAAAATTATGGAATTGACGAATCAAATCGTTACAACTTCAAATATTACCACCTTAATGATTACACATAATTTAAGTCAGGCGATTACTTATGGTAATCGATTAATCATGCTACATGATGGCCATGTTGTATTAGATATTTCAGGTGATGAGAAAAAACAATTAACACCTGAAAAATTATTACATCAATTTGAACAAAATATTGGTGGTCAAATCAGTGATGAACTATTATTTTCATAATTTTTTAAAGGGAGAGTCTTGAGTTAAACCTTTTAGGGCGCTTAGATGACTATCCCTTTTTCTTTTTGAGCATAATAGGATTAAAACCTAATAAAAAAACACGATTTTTCCTTTGAATTTTACAAAAAAAAGGTGTAACCTTATTAAGAGTGGTAAGGAGGTTAAGTAGATGAATCAATTTACAAGTTTAGATGTGACTAAAGCGGCAGTTAAAGTGGCGATGACTTCGTCTAGAAATGAAGAAGATCAGCTTGTCAAGCAATTAAAAGAACATGGAATTAATGCTACGGCAGTTGATGTAGGTGGAAATTTAATTCAATCAATCCCAAAAATTATTGAACGTGCCATTATTGCTTCTCGAAAAACGGGCATTACTAAAGAATGCATGGTTTTAGATGGTGCAGTAGCAGGTGCTGCCAGAGATGCGATCATGCAAGTGTCGATGAAAGCAAATGGATTAAATGCTGGTGGAAAGATTGCAATTGCACGTCATCGTGAACATTTAACCGTTTGTATTTTCTTAAGTATTGGATTATTGCATTTAGATGATGTTGTGATTGGATTAGCTCATCGTTCTGTGCCGGATAATATATAGTAATCTAAACTCTTCATAGCGGAGAGTTTTTTTTATTCCCTCTCCTCTTTACTTCGCTTCTCAATTATTTCGCTAGAATGAAAGTTGATTCAGTCAATCTAAATTCTGTTATTAAGCGTAAGGTGACTTAGTATCGTCTTTTTAAAATGACAATAGCTTATGATATAGATTGCTACGCTTTAATGAACTTTAACGATTAAAATGATGGAGTCTTATGATATTGACACGTCTAAATAAAAAGTTCAGGTTAAAATTTGTTAGAAAACAGGATGTTACCTCACGATTAGTTTTGCAAGATAAGAATGTTTAGGCACGCTGAATCCAGATTATTGTTAGTAGAGGATTATTTGGAATAAAGGTTGCAACGTTATGGGAGAATGAGTAAAATAAAAAAGGTAGAAAAATGAAATTTGGAGGGTTATTATGATGAAAAAAGTGGCAGTAGTATTTACCGGTGGGACTATTTCAATGAAAGTTGATCCTCGTTTAAAAGCGGCTATCCCTTCAATGTCTAGTCAAGATATCATGTCAATGGTTACGAATATTGATCAAATTGCTGAACTTGATATTGTTGAATTTGGTGCTCTACCAGGGCCTCATATGACACCTGAGAAAATGATGGAATTAAAACAAGTCGTAGAAAATAAATTAAAACAAGAGGATATCTGTGGAGTTGTTGTGACACACGGAACGGATAACTTAGAAGAAACTGCGTATTTATTAGATTTAACGCTATCATCTGAAAAACCAGTTGTTGTAGTTGGAGCGATGCGTAATGGATCGGAACTTGGATATGATGGACCAAGTAATCTAGCGGCAGCTATTTGTACGGCTGCTCACGAAAACTCTCGTGGAAAAGGTGTTTTGGTTGTCTTAAACAATGAAGTCAACACAGCTCGTGAAGTGACGAAAACACATACGATGAGTCTTGATACCTTTAAATCACCTGAATTTGGTCCTATTGGAATTGTTGATCAAGATGAAGTGATTTATTATCATAAAAGCTCTGCCCCTACTCCCCACATTGAAACAAATCAAATTGAATCAGATGTTCACTTGCTTAAAGCCGTTTCTGGAATGGATTCAACCATTCTTAACTTCCTAGTGAGCCAAAACGTTAAAGGGATTGTCATTGAAGCGATGGGACGTGGAAATGTTCCACCGCTAATGTTAGAAGGTATAAAGGCCGCAACAGAAAATAAGATTCCGGTGGTCATTGTTTCACGTTGTTTACAAGGACGAGTGCTTGGATCTTATGGATATCTTGGTGGTGGTGCCCAGCTTCGCGATATGGGGGCTATCTTAGCGAGTAATTTAAATGGTCAAAAAGCTCGCATCCAATTGATGTTAGCTTTAACTGTTTCAAAAACAACAGAAGAATTAAAATCATACTTTGTTGACTAAGAAAAAAAGCGCAATTTAAAAAATTGCGCTTTTTTTCTATTCTAATGCCTCATTAAATCGGTCACTTAATTCAGTTAATAAGACATCTTGCTGGTCACGCCACTGGTCAATCGTTGTAATTTGTGAGGTAATATCACGTAAGACATCAATCATGACACTCGTAACGTCACTAATACTATCTTCATAAATACATTCAATATCATCTGTTGCAATAATACTGTTAGCTAAGGTTACCATAATTTGTTCCATGATGTCATCACTATGTTCTTCAAGTTGTGAGTAGAGCACTTTTTTAAGACGTGTGACACTCGGTGAGGATTGATAAGCCTGTTCTAAGAAACCAATAAACTTTTCAAAGTCCCCAACATTATCTTGAGGTTCGATTTCAAATAACATAATGAAGAATAAATTCCAATGAAATTCTTTATTCATGACATCAATAAAATAAGGACCTACAATTTTTTGGAATTGTGTTGTATATATCGGATCACGTTCAAACTTGATTGGAACATTGAAATGAACGGTTTGTTTTGAAATTTCGGATAATCGTTCGAGGGCTTTAATTAAGGTAGCTGTGTTTTGATTTAATTCAAATCCACCCGTTGGCGAGAAGGTATATTTCATAATGGTTTGACAGGCCTTTTTGATATTAACATTCATGCCAATCGATGCTTTTATTTTTTTAGCAAAGACATCGTTGCACATCTTCGCTAACATATCTTCAAATCCTTTACGTTGGTAATCTTCATCGGTTTGATTTTGTTCAACATTTCGATAAATAGTTAATAACTGTTTATCGAGTAAAGCCAAGTTATTTTTAATCGAATGCATCATCTCTTTTAATAAGTCATCCACTAGTAGGTAACTATAGTTTTTATAGATGATTTTATGTTCAATTTCTCCCCAAAAGGTATTAACGAGTGATTTGATTTGAAGTTCAAATGGTAAATCCGTATTTGTGTCGGTGATGATGCCATCAATTCGATAAATTTTGAATCCATTTTTTTGTTTTTGTGGTTGTCGACCATCTAAACTCAATTTAACATTTGGATTCATGTCATTGTAGTAATACCCTTCTTCATTTCGGATATTGAAATGTTTTCTGAGAATTTTATAAATTTCACGTTCATCTTGTTCAAAACGGCATTCAATTCTTACCCCTATTAAATCAGATAGATGGTAGATTAAACGAATCGGATCATTATATTTTTTATAGTATCCTTGACGTAAGATTTTTTCTTTTAAACTATCGTGGCTTTTAACACGTGATGTAATGTTTAAATATTCAATATCATATAAGTTAACAATTTGTTCGAACTCTATTTGTAATAAAGTTGAAATAATTTGGAGTTGCTCACTTTTTTTATCCAGTGTAGCCAACGCTTTTTCTATATACTTAAATTCTGCTAATGGCAAGATTAACGCCCCTTCTTTTTTAATACTTCTACCTTATTATTGTACAGGAATACAGCATTCATACAAATGGAAAAATAGTATAAATTTTTAGATTTTCAATAAAAAGCGCGCTAAGGTTAGCGCGTTCATTTGTTATCTTACCATTCTCTTTCCGATGAAAATCCGTATGATTCCACTTCGTATAACAGTTCACTAGCTGCAATATCTTGTGGTGTTACTGTCCGTCCTCCATTACTATCTAAATCAATCCCTACTTCATTAAATATTTTCCAAACAATATCAGAGCAATGCGTGGCACTTAAATCTTTTTTAGAGACAAACACATTATAGTCTAAATTTAAAAACTGTGTTTGGGCAATTTCAACGATTTGGTCCATTAACTCAGGCGTGGCATCTTTTAAACGTAATACTTTAACAGTCGGATAATAATCCCATTTAGAAAGGGGTTGTAGCGTTGAGGTTTCACCATAACCAAGTGATTCAAGGACAAGTCCCGCTTCTGCATCAACCACTACCCCGGCATGACCGTGACGAAAAAGCAAGGTATGACTTGATTTAGAAATTAAGATGTCTCCCTTTTGGACGTCTTGTAATGCATGACAAGGGACTTGATAGGATTCTTCATTAATACATTGTTCTTCAAGTGTAATTAACGTCATAGGATAATCGACAACTTTAAACGCATCCTGTACTTGTCCCATAACGGCTTGATCAGATTCAGAAACTGGAGGTGTATAAGCATTTAATTCAACTAAAAAGTTTAATAAAGTGACGATTAACATGGCCACTGTAAAAGTAATAAAATAGTAGTTTGGTTTCATAAGTGCCTCCAGTATTAGATAAAAAGAGTATTATTTAGTTATTATAACATGAAAATATCCTTTTTATACTTGACGAGTTTGGTTTACTCTATTTTCCAACTTTCGTACCACATTACAAAGGTCATCAACGCCCAAATTTTACGAGCGTGATTGTGTTTCCCGGTTGCATGTTGATCAAGATACCGAAGTGCTGATTTTTGGTTGATTAAATGCTCACACTGAGGGGATAAAATTAAGCGCTTGGCTTCATCATACAGTTCATTCTTGAGCCAGGTCTTTAATGGAACGGGATACCCTTTTTTATTGGCCTCATACACATGAGGTGGAATCATCTCTTTAAACGCTTCTCGCAAAAAAACTTTCGTTTGATTCTGCCCTATCTTTTCATTTGTTGTCAGTTGCTTTGCTAGTTGAAAGACCTTTTGATCAAGAAATGGAACACGTAATTCTAAGGCATGTGCCATCGATAGACGATCTGATTTGACCAAGATATCCCCTCTTAGCCAGGTATGAAGATCAATCATTTGCATTTGAGAGACAGGATCTAAATCTTGAATTTGTTCAAATAGTGGTGCGGTAATGTCTTTAAACGTAAAGTTTTGATCATAAAAATTTAACAACTGTTGTTTTTCACGTTCATTAAAGACAAAGGCATTTCCAACATACCGGTCCTTTAGGGGGATACATCCTCTTTCGATGAAACTCTTCCCTTTTACTCCAGTTGGAATCAAATGAGATAACGTGAGTAAACTTCTTTTCGTATTAGGTGATAAGTAATTAAAGACTTCAAGTGACTTAGGCTCACGATAAATCCGATAACCTCCAAACAGTTCATCTGCCCCCTCACCTGACAAAATGACTTTAACTTGTTTACGCGCTTCTTGAGCGACTAAATAAATGGCTGTTACGGAGGGATCGGCAACCGGGCTATCGAGATAATCAATGACTGTTTTGGTTGCCTCGATAAATTCTTGAGCGGTAATGAATCGGCTGTATAAAGGAATATTTAAAAAATCGGCGGTCTCACGTGCGGCCTCGATTTCACTATATCCCGCTTCGTGAAAGCCAATCGTGAAGGCTTTAATTTTTGGATGATATTGATTAGCACAAGCTGTAATGATAGTCGAATCCACCCCTCCTGATAAGAAGCATCCGACCTCTACATCGCTTTGTAAGTGAGCACGAACAGATTCTTTGATGACGGTTTCTAATTGATGTTTATGTAACGATGAGATTTGATGATGGGGAATTAATTGAATGGTATTATAAGCTTTGATTTCAATCCCTTTATTTCGTTGGTAGGTTAAATAAGTTCCGGGTTCTAATACTTTGACATCTTTCAAACACGTCAAAGGTTCTGGGATATATTGAAAGGTAAAGTAATGCTGTAAAGCAATAAAATCAAGACTAGCCTCAGGTATGGTAGATTGTTTAAAAGGTTTTAGTTCTGACGTTAAAAATAAAACATCATCTTCTACATAATAATACAACGGTTTAATTCCAAATCGATCCCGAACAGCAATCAGCTCTTCTGTTCGTTCATCGTATAAAACGAGTGAAAACATGCCACGTAACTGTGTAATGAATTCTTTTCCAAGTAGGTGATATAAACAAAGAATGACTTCCGCCTCACATTGAGTGTCAAAGGAAAAACCGAGTTTTTCTAATTGATTTCGAAGTTCTTGATAATTATAGATTTCGCCATTGAAGACGAGATGACAGTTATAGTCATCACGATGAAACGGTTGGACCCCCTGTTTTAAATCAATGATGCTTAATCGATTAAATCCAAGAATGAGGTGGTCTTTATAATACAAATCTTGATCATCAGGTCCCCGATGTTTCATTTTTTGTAAAGCCTGATATGAAAAAGCTAAATCATTTACGGTGATTTGCTTTTGTTTTATTAATGCAACTAACCCACACATGACAATCACCTTATCTTTTTAACATTTATGTGACATCATACGGAGAATTGAATGAATAAATGACAATAATCATGAGTTAATATTCTTGGTTTATCGTCACAATTCCTTACAAACGTTCGTTCGTATTTTATTGGGGCGGTGAGAAAAGTTAACCCCTATTCTATCGTTAAGCCCTTTTTAATGGTTTTATCATCTAAAATGTGGAAAAAATCACACTTTTAATGTTCATTTTTAAAAAAAGTATCTTTTTTATCTTTTGAACATTTGTTCGTTTTTTTATCTTGTGAAAATAAAAAAACGATAGATCATCTATCGTTTTAGCAATTGATAATGCTACCACCGTTAATATGAAGCGTGGCACCTGTCATATAAGACGCATCATTTGAGGCTAAGAAGACATAGGCTGCTCCAAATTCAACAGGTTGTCCCATGCGACCAAGAGCTGTATTAGCGCCATGCTGCGAAACTTTTTGTGCATCAAATGACGCTGGGATTAAAGGAGTCCAAATTGGACCTGGTACGACAGCATTAACTCTAATTTTCTTTTTCGCTAGATTTGTCGCTAACGAACGCGTGAAGCTTGTTAAAGCCCCTTTAGTAGAGGAATAATCGATTAAAGTTTCATTCCCTTCATACGCTGTAATGGATGTGGTATTAATGATACAGTCTCCTTCGGTTAAATGAGGTAAAACCGCGCGTGTTAAGTAAAAGGGACCAAAAAAATTGACAGCGAATGTTTTATGTAAGTCTTCATCTTTAATCAGAGTTAAGTCATTTTGAGGATATTGAACTGCAGCATTATTCACTAAAATATTAATTTGATTAAAGGTAGACATCGTTTTTGACACGACGGCTTCACAAAACTTAGGATCGGCGATATCTCCTTGAATTAGCAAACATTCCCCTTGGTGGGCCTCAATGATACGTTTTGTTTCTTCTGCATCTTCTACTTCATCATAGTAAACGATGACGACTTTTGCGCCTTCTTTTGCATAAGCAATTGAAACGGCTCGACCAATTCCAGAATCGCCTCCTGTAATGATGGCTACTTTTTGATCCAATCGCCCACCCGATTTATTGTATTCAGGATGTTCAAAAATGGGTTTCGGATCCATTTGCGACTCAATTCCGGGTTGTTTATTTTGAGTTTGAGGTTTAGCAGTGCTTGGAAATGAAGCATCTGGTCTAGTCATATCTCACTGACAGCTCCTTTTTGGTAGTATTTTTTTAATCTTTAGTAGTTTTGTCAAATTTGTATAAACTATGAGAAGAAATAATAAAATTGAATGGAACTTCTCTTGCTTGTCAGTCTTTTGCCATGCTAAACTAATGATGATTTAAAAAATAAAGGGGAACAGCTTATGAGACAGTTAGGTCTAATTAAACGATATATTGGAATGAGGACCTTAAAAACAGGAATCGCCGTTGTCCTGACACTCTACTTAGGACAAACTTTTTTAATTAGCAATGTGTTTTATGCTGTCATTGGGACGATTTTTGCACTGCAAAATACGATGAAAAGTTCATTAGTCGCAGGAAAAAATCGATTGCTCGGAACGGTTATGGGAGCGATCATTGGCTTTTTATTTGCTCAACTTCAATTACATAGTCCACTATTTATCGGTCTAGCCGTTATTATGACGATTGTTTGCTGTAATTCATTTAAAATTAGTTCATCGATTATCATTGCTTCGACGGTTTGTGTTTCTATTTTAATTGGAATTCAAGGTCAAGACCCATTAATCTATTCGATTTTACGCACGACGGATACATCGATTGGAATCATTGTTGGGATTTTTGTGAACTATGTGATTGCGCAACCGAATTACCTAGGAACGCTAACAAAGGAAATTGAAACCATTGAAGACATGACGAAAAACTTAGTAAAAAACATTCTCATTCATCAGGATTTAGACGTCAACTGCTTACATACAGAATTAAGTCGTTTAAATACGATTTATCAGAATTATTGTGCGGATCGACGCTTTGATAAAAATCCCGTTTCTTTAAATCAATTAAAAGTTACGATTGAAGCCTGTCATGATATTTATTTTCATGCCAAATGTATTGCTTGTTTAAGTGTTGAGGAAACCGATTTAACTATTAAAAATCGTTTGCAAATCATTGATTTCTTCCATCATGGTTGTCAAGGAGACGTTCACTTAGAGCAACCTATTGATTCAATCTTTAACTATCATATCGAGAAGATTTTAGAAGAATTGAGATTGTTGACTGTGACAGTTGATGCTTTAACGGACCATTTAAATCAATAAAAAACACACCGTTTAAACGGTGTGTTTTTTATTCCCGCTTACTAAGTATCACAGCAGAGTCTAACAGAACTCCCATCCTAATTTTTTTACAAACTGTTCTGCCACTCTTCTTCACCGTTTAAAGAATGGCGTTTGCCTCACTCAGGTAGCTCATTCTCTCGTTTCTTAAATCGGAGTCATCCCCCGGTGCCTATATTTTGATTTCAAATCGGTTAAAAATACAGTCTTTCCCACAGTTTTGCATTTGCATGGCGAACACTAAGGCTTCTCGTTTTGTTTTAAAACAAGCATAATGACAAATTTCGTGTTCTTTCTCGTGGACCACATATAGACAAATCCAGTAATGCTTTGGATGGTCAACCACATATTCTAAATCATCAATATCTAAGATGACTTCTTCATTATCGAGTCGGTCTAGAGCTGCCTCGGCAAAAAGGTATTTATTCACATCAATATCAGATTCTGTCCATTTGTCCTCAATAATCTGAATCATGTCATTCATTTTTTCAATTAAATCGTGCCCTAAAATCGTCAATTCAAGGACATTCCACGTATATTCTTCATCAATATTTGCATAAATTTTATATAAATCTGCACCGACTTCTGCTAGTTGCTTGTGGCAGTCTTCTACTTGATGATATAGCTGCCGATCAACTAAAATGACAATGTTGTTATTAAAAAGCAAACTGTCACTCGTTTCTAACATTTCCTCAATTTCACTCAGGCAGATTTTGATATTTCGTTTGATTCGAAGCATGGTTTGATCTAACATCGTCTGATCCCCCCTTTTTTACTACTAATATATGACAATCAGCGGGATTGAATAACCCAAAAAGATGAAATTTCGCCTTTTACAGTCAAAAAAACAGAGCTCTATTAGATCTCTGTTTAAGGTGATATTGATAAAATCATTCAAATTTCCCGTTTCATTTAATCATATCCTGAAATCCTCATTGTTTTTGCTTTTTTTATGATTAGGAATTGCCTTCGTTATCGTTAATTTGATCACGATAAGATAGGATGGTACTTAAAAAGATACTGAGACAAATCACACTAGTTACTGAGATAAGCAATGAGATCGTTTTAGCCGCCATCGTGGTGGGGGTGATATCCCCATATCCAATGGTTGTAAAGGTAATAATGGTGTAATAAAATAAATCAAAATAGTTGTTGGCATTGGAAAAAACAGGTGCTTCATGTGGAAGATGAGAGACTAAACAGACCATCAGATAGAGATTTAAAATGAGCATTATTAGAATTAAAATCGCAGCGATCATAATTCTTGAAAAAGAAGTTTGCTGTTGTTGAACCGATTTGACGTAGGTTGGATTAATCATCATCGTCATCAAGGTCTTTAAGTTCAAGAAATAGCAAATCCCCATCCCAATCAAGCTAATGGAAATATTTTTAGCAAATTGGTCTGGAAATAGTAATAAGACTAATAAAAACGTGCTAATCATCGTATAACTTAAGATAAAGTCCATTTTAAGATTCTGATTTTCGACACGATAGAAGAAAAGATGAATTTTATTACTTAGTAATAGGACATAACCAATGGCATAGTGAACTAATAAAAAGGCAAAGAGGACAATCCCTCCTTTAATCAGGGGTTCAAAATGGAGGATAGAAGCATCAACTCTAAGATGGCGAAAGATTCCTGTTGCGAGTGACACAAACGTTGAAACCTGTGCAAAAATAATAAATCCACCTTGAACGAAGCGTGTTAATAAAGAGCGTTCAAGAAATAAGAGTCGATACATCCGATTAATCTCTAAAATAAGGTGGCGAATCGTCTTCAAAATGCCAAAATCAAGTGTTCGATGTCGAAAAATTAAAATCGAAATAACAAGAAACGTTAAACTAATTAGTAAAAATTGTCCCATTGAATCTTCTCCTCTCATTAAAAAATACCCTTTTGAGGTTTAATGTGTCCGTTTTACTGAATAATATTTAAAGGAGAATCTAATAAATTTATTTGTAAAGGACGGTAGAATCATGGCGATAAAATTAATTTGTATTGATATGGATGGAACCCTATTAATGGATGATCATCAAGTGAGTGAAGTAGATCAAGCAGCCATTAAAGCGGCTGTTAAGCAAGGTGTTCATGTCGCAATTACAACAGGACGTGTTTATAATTGTGCCAGACTCTAT
Source organism: Turicibacter sp. (assembly GCF_017941855.1). Taxonomy (NCBI): domain Bacteria; kingdom Bacillati; phylum Bacillota; class Erysipelotrichia; order Erysipelotrichales; family Turicibacteraceae; genus Turicibacter; species Turicibacter sp. The sequence continues at coordinate 61,318 of NZ_JAGAVR010000102.1, forward strand.
GCCAAAACCATTGGGTTAACGACGCCCATTATTGCCTCAAATGGAGCATTTATTGGGGGAACAAATGGAGAAACCATTTATGAAAATCCGCTATTGATTGAGGATGTCCGTGATTTTTTAGAGATTACGACACAGCATGGGCTTCTCGCCTATTTAACGGCTAACTTTGGACTTATCTCCTTGCAAGAACTACCAGAGACGAATCTTTATAAACAATTGAATAAAATGTTAAAAGAAGACGAACAAATCCAACTAGTTGTCTTATCGAGTTTAGATGAAATCTACGGACACTATGAAGGTCAAATTTTAAAAGGGGTTTGTTTGGCACCTAACCAAGACATTTTAAATGAAGTAAAAGCAGAAATTAAAGCGAAGTGCCCTCATTTAGAAGTTGTTTCATCTTGGAAAAACAACTTTGAAGTCATGAAAAAAGGTAGCTCTAAAGGTGAAGCTGTCAAACAGTTAACCAAGTATTTTAATCTAACACCGGATGAAGTGATGTGTATTGGCGATAGCGAAAATGATTTATCAATGATTCAATTTGCTGGGGTTGGGGTGGCCATGGGCAATGCAACTGAGGATGTTAAACAGGCCGCTCAGTTTATTACCACGTCTAACAAAGAAGGTGGTGTTGCCAACGCTATTGAACACTTTGTGTTAAATCAAAAATAAAAAAGCCAAGATTTCTTGGCTTTTATTGTGGTGTTCCACAGTGAGGACAATAGTCATAAGTTGGATCAATTTGTTTACCACAGTGTTTGCAATGAGTTAAAGCAGAAGACATCTGTGACTGAAGGGGTTCTAAGTCCCAGAATGTCAAACTAGACTGTTCTCCCGCTTCAATGGCCTGTCCTTTTTCTTTATCTATGATGGCAATGGTTTGACAATTTGAACAAACGACATAGTAGGTTGTCTTCCATTTGATCAGTGGAATAAAGAAAAAGTGAAAGACATAAAAGTGTTTAAAAAGTGTCATGGGTACCGTTTGTTGACATCCTTTACAACTGATCGGTGTCAGCGGTCCAATTTCTTGATCTTTTGTTTCAATACCAAAAATTCCTATAAAAAACATGATTCTCACCTATCAATATATCTTTATTCCTTTATTATACCCAACTTATGAACTTCTAGCAAATCACTGTGTTTCAAGGAACGTTTCAATGGTGGCAAATGAGCGAATTGGGATCGAGTGTTCCTTTAAAGTAGTAATGAATTGATTTTCAATTTTAAAGGTTTCAATTGAAAAATTCTCAAGATTTGAAGCATCAAAATAACACAATAGGTCAAATCTCGGAAAATGAAAGTCTTCAGTTATTTCGTTAAGTTCTACTTGAACTTGTGCTGCACTTAAATAGACGAGTGCCGCATTTTGAAGCTGACACTGTGTATAAATTTTATTGAAGCTTGAACAAAGCTCTTCGTATCGCCCAATCAGTTTTTCATAATCAAGGTCTTGTTTTTGATTATCCTGTTGTTTAAGTAAAAATTCCGTGCTTTTAATTAACGCCATACAAGCCAATTGAAGATCACGATTAGAAGTTGTCGTCACAATAAAATCGTATAACTCTAAAAAATGAAGCGGAAGCTTACGCATTTGTTTTAAATCTTCCACCTGTGTTTTAAGACCACGATGAAAGTACGTTTGATTAAAAAAAGCAACACAATCTGATAATTGACAGATAATAGAGGCGGCATGAAGTCTTGATTCACACGTTGAATTTGCCAGGATTAGTTCCCCCATTGTTTTCTTGGCTTTTGTTAGTTGTTGCTTCGCTTTACTTAACATAAATGCTCGATCACTTAAATGTTTATGAAGTTTTAATTGCAAATGCTTAAATCGTCTCTCATCTTCAATCGAGTTTGCATATAAAATTTTTACATCTCCAACACAAGGCGTTAAACGGTCATTAAAGTCTGCAATCTCCTCGACTCGATGCCAGCTCATTGGAAATAAATCATAACCAATATCTTTTATAATAAATGTTTGACTTAATTCATAAGCACGCTCTGTTTTTGGAATAAAATATAAATCTACATCTGACAAGTCATTTGACGTTCCGTTTTCATATGATCCGTAGAGTAATAACAAACTTACATCTTCAGCATATTCTCGTTTAATGGTATTAAGGGCCCATTTAATCACTTGATCATTTTGATAACTCATCGTCTCCCCCTAAATGAATGGCATAAATATCTATAATTTAGTATAGAAATGAGCCGAGGGAGATAGAACAAAAAAGACACAGATTATCTGTGTCTTTTTTGCGATTAATTCATCGGGCGTTGTCCTTTACCACCCATTCCGCCCATACCAGCGGCTCCTCCCATTGAACCTTGAGTTTGCCCAATCGTTGTGATGGTGTTTGAAAGTGTGACACTACCAATTTCTGTTCCACCAGAGTATGAACCTTCAGTATAAATTCCATCTGTTACGACTCCAGAAGACGTTCCTCCACTTGAAACCGTATAGGTTGCACCTGATGTTAAAGCAGGAGTTGAAATGATAATGGATTGTCCTGATTTAGCAGGTGCAAACGTAAAGATATCTTCCCCATTTTCTGACTTAATATTAATCAGCGTTCCTTCAGAGAATGAGGTTCCAATACTTAAAATAGGTTGCGAAGAAGTTGAACTTGGAGTTTGCGCCATCCCAGAACTTCCAGCAGCGACTAATGTTCCACCTTTAATATTGAAAGTTCCATCATAATCAAGAGCACCATTTCCACTATTTGTCGGTCCATTGACAATCACGGTTCCACCATTCATTTCAATGGATCCATTCGCATCTAATCCATCGCCTGATGCATCAACATAAAGTAATCCACCATTTAAATAAATCATTCCATTAGAAGCAGAGAAATTATTTTGACCTGGACGTCCACTAGTAGCCGAGGCATCATTCCCTCCAGCAGCATTGACTCCATCATCCTTTGATACGACATAATAACTTCCATCGTTAACGTTAATGGTTGTGGCTTCTAATCCCTCATATGATTGGGTGATGTTAACCTCTCCCCCATTTAAATTAAGGGTTGTATCAGCATGAATCCCATCATCTCCAGAAGCAATTTCAAAGGTTCCTCCATTAATATTGATTGAATCATTTGAGTGAATCGAATCATCTGATGAGTCAATGGTAAAGGTTCCGCCGTTAATTGTAATATCAACAACTGCTTTGATTCCTTTGGCGCTTGATGAGCTTGTTTCCGTAGTCGTTTGGCTAGCGGGTGCTCCCCATTGCCCCCAAATCATGTTAGTATTTGTTGATGAGCTACTATTCGTACTTCCTCCCCCTGATTGAATATCAAAACTTCCACCATTAATCGTAACGTTTGTTTCCGCTTGAATTCCATCAAGTCCCGCTACAATGTTTAACGTTCCACCATCAATCGTAATATAACCACGTGTTGGATCTTCGGCGTTACTTGATTGTAATCCATCTCCACCGGCATTAATGGTAAGGGTTCCATCTTCAATTTCAATTGAATCTTTTCCTTTTAATCCATCACCGACTGATGTTACGGTGATATTTCCATTTTTAATTTTCAAATCATCTTTGCTGACAATTCCATGATCGTAGTTTGCATTCACCACTAATGATCCTGTTCCTTTAATTTTTAGATCATCTTTACTGAATATTGCAGCATTAGGTTCATTATTGGTTGGATCTTCAAGAACATATGAATCGCTATCAGTGACGATGTTTTCTGTTCCTTCCACTAAGTTAATGATTGCATTTTTAGCATTTTTGACATAAATAGGTGCACTACTTGAGGAAGTAATCTCGACGCCATTTAATACTAGCTCGACATCTAACTCATCTGAACTATCTACAATGATTTGTCCATCAGTTAATGTTCCACTAATGTTATACGTTCCACCTGATGTAATTGTAATGGTATTTCCATCAATGCTCACGCCATTTCCTTCAACCGTTGTTTGATCTTGTTTTAACTGAATCGTCGCATTGGCTGACACTGTTGATTGAGTACTTAAACTTTGTGACGAGCTTGTCTCATCAGTTGCTTGAGTGTTCGTTATTGTATCGTTATTACTGTTTGATTGGCATGCTGATAACCCCATAGTTGCTAAGAAGGCAAGGAAAAGGGTTCCTTTATGTTTGTTATTTAATTTCATTTTGACTGTCTCCCTTCAAATATAAAGCTTTGACGATATTAAGTATAAAAGAGAAGTCTGAAGATAATCTTAAAAAATTTAAAGATGATTACTCCAAAACTTGGGCAACAGCGTATTTATTCAATGAGCGGTTCTTTATCCCTTCCTCTTTGAGGAAGTTAAAATATACTATAATGAGCAAGTTACAAGGAGGTAAATATATATGGCATACACGTACAAAGTCATGCATCTTGATCAAACGCAACACAATCTAAAGTATAAATATGGAACAAGCTTTACCCCAACAGAGATTACCTACCATCAAACCTCAAATAATGCTTCGGCATTAAATGAACGAAACTATTTGAATAATCGAACTGATAATGTGTACATTGGATTTCATATCGTCGTCGATGATCAAATGGCCATTGAATGCTTGCCACTCAATGTTCAAACATGGCATGCTGGAGATGGTTCAACAGGTGCAGGAAATATGAAGTCAATTGGGATTGAAATGGCCTATTCTACAAGTAGCGACATTAGTTTAAGAAATGCAGCCATTGAAAATGGTGCTAAAGTCATTGCATCGTTAATGAAAACTTACAATATTCCAATGGCAAAAGTCTTACCTCATCAAGCACGGAGTGGAAAACATTGCCCACATGATATTCTAGATCGCTATGGGAATGAGGTGTTTAGAGTCTTGATTCAAACAGAATATCAAAAATTAACTGAATCAACCACTACCCCAAGTACGCCCTTAACACCGGTTAATTTTTCGGTTGGAGACAGCGTTGAAGTTTTACAAACTATTTCTGGGTACTCGACATCTTTGGCAACTAAAGCTTCAACTTCTGTTAGTGCTGGAACTTACAAAGTTTATAAAGTAGCTTCTAATGGGCTACATGCTGTTAATATTTCAAAAACAGGGACGGTAGCGGGAGCTTGGGTTAATGCGACTGACCTAAAAAAAAACAATAAAAGTTTAAGTGTTGGGAATCAAGTTCAGTTAAATACGGCTGCCTCAGGTTATAAGGCAGCTACTAGTTCTGTGGCATCGAGCCTTTTGGCTAGTGGGAAGTACATCGTTTTTAAAGTAAGTGACGGAAGTCCCCATTCAATCAATCTTTCGAAATCAGGAATTGCTCCTGGAGCTTGGGTTGATGAAACAAACGTAAGTTTCATTTCAACGCAATCCTTTAACCATGGAGATCAAGTTGAAGTGGTTAAACGAATTAACGGATACGGGACTTCAACGACAACCATCGCCACGACTTCTGTGAATGTCGGAACATACTATGTTTATAAATATGTTGAGGGGGCAACCCACGCACTAAACATCTCAAAATCAGCAACAACTCCTGGTTCATGGGTTAATATCAGTGATCTTATGCTCGTTTAATGTTTTAAAAGCGGCACATCCGATGAGGGATGGCCGCTTTTTCTCTTAGATTAAGTTTCACTCACCCTCACTTAATCTTCATCTGCTTTAGTACGACCTTCCCTTTTTTAAAATTTAAATACTTTGCTTATTCATTATTTTCGTTAATAAAAAAATCAGCCTATTGAAAAGGCTGATTTTTTTATTAAACAAGGGTATTAATCCATTTTTTTGAGCGAACTCTAAATATTCCAATGACCACTTTGACTATTTCTTCTAATTGAACAATCATCGCCACAATAAGTAATGGCGCGTTAAAGAGATTGACTGCAATAAAGGCTCCTAAAACCCCAACGGTCCATAAGATTCCGAGTTCAAGAATCATGGCATACTTTGTATCTCCTCCCGCTCTGAAGATCCCCACAATATTAATGATGTTAATGAAACGGAAGGTTAAGCCAAATGCAAAGATAACGAGGACTTGCCCCATTAATTTTAAGGTACTCGATTCAAAATTTTGATACATGGGTAAAATCAGTGGAATACAAGCAATAAGAATAAGGCTTGAAAGAATCCCTAAAACAACACCTGTTTTTAAGAAAAGGATAGCATGATCATATGTTTTATCCTTTTCACCCGCACCTAGTTGTTTTCCAAGCATCACGGTTGAAGCATTTCCAACGCCAATAGCAGCAATGAAGAAAATATTGAAAATTGAGGTCACAATATTCATGATTGAAATCGACTCAACATTAATCTGACCATAAATGACTAAATAGGCCGTTGTCCCTAGTCCCCAGAAACACTCATTGATGACAACAGGTAAACTAGTAGTGATTAGCTTTGAAATTAATTCTTTGTTAAATGAAAGTAAGACTGAAAGTTTTGGATTCATCGTCTCAGTTTTAAAGTAAGCAAAGAACATGATGAGGATAAACTCAACGATACGAGAAACAAGTGTTGCAATCGCGGCTCCAATTACACCAAGTTGCGGTAATCCAAATGCACCGAAGATGAGTAAGTAGTTTAAGATGGTATTGAGCGTCAATGCTATGATTGAGGCGATCATCGAAAATTTTGGTTTTTCCACGGCTCTTAGGCCCATGCTATATCCAAATGATAAAATCATAAATGGATAGCTTAAACAAGCAATTTTTAAATACTGTGCCCCAAGCGATTGAACCGCAACATCCGGCGTGAAAATACTAATAATCTTTTCAGGAATAAAGAAGGCTAATCCGCCGAAAATGATGGATAAGATTCCTCCTAGTACTAAGGTAAATCCAAGTAAGCGATGAATACTTTTAACATCTTTTTTTCCCCAGTACTGAGCGAAGTAAACCATTCCTCCACTATAAATTCCAAACATAATCATATTTAGTAAGAAATAATATTGATTTGAAACCCCAACAGCAGCTACGGCATCAACCCCGACTTTACCAACCATTAGCGTATCAACCATGTTTAAACTTGAGGTGACAAGCTGTTGCAAAGCAATTGGCAATGCAATGATCCACAAGTCTTTATAAAACGAGGCATTAGACTTAAAGTGGTCTTTAAACTTCATAACATAAACTCCTCCTATAAACATAAAAAATAGAGAAGTCCCGATTAATTTCTGTTAAAAGAAATTTTGATCGGGACTAGCATTAGCCTTAGTATCAACGTATTTTAATAACTTAGGATCTAGGTTATTAATGGCTAAAAAACAGAAGAAATATGTCATTTCTTCCATCCTCTATTGTTATAATCAATGTATCAAATCTCATGTTAAATGTCAACGTTTACGAATTAATCTTCGCTAGTTCAAAGCTTTTTCCTTCATCGAGTGCTTGATGATAGCCACTAATTTGTTTAATGGTCACAAGATTGCCTTTATTCATTTTCATTTCGGCATGTAACTCCCCTTCACTAATATACGTTGTCGGCACTCTTTTTCCATCAATAAACACCTGACTATCGCCATTGAATCCAGATCCTTTTATCACCAAGTGATGGTCTGTTTTCATAATCGAGTGAATGGTTAGTGGTTCAATTCCAAATTTTATTTCTTCTGTTTTATGCTGTGGAAAGACCGATGCTAATAATTGTTTTCCATAGATTAAATCATACTGAGCTAATTTTAAGTCTGACTGATAATGAAATGTTCCCTTCTCTAAATCATGAATCGCATTCATGATTCCCCCACGTATACCAACAGCATTTAAAATTTCTGTTGCAAGTTGATAAGCAGGTAGCTTTTGGTCATGAAAGGTAAATTCACTTGGATGTTTAACCATCACTGGAACCTCATAATGATCAAACGGATAAAATGTTTCATCATTAATGACAGGCAAATTTGGTAAATGGTCTGAAAATAAAATTAACGTGGTTGGAGTCTGACGTGTTTCTAAGTATTTTAGAAGACGCTTAATTTGATGATCTAGTCGATGTAGTTTGATGCAATAATCTTGTAATGATGCTCTCTCTTCTAATGATAAATCTCCTTCAATTTGAATATCGTGATGTTCATCATAACTCGTTTCATTATACGGTTGATGTGTGCCGGCTGAAATGGCGTATATAAAGCTCTTTTCAAATTGGGATATCGCTTTAATGATGTTATGGATTAAATGTTCGTCGTTCATTTGAGATAAATCGTGATTGACTTCAATGCCTGCCATGTATTCCAGGGGGACGAAGCGATCAAATCCTAAATGTTGATAGGCAATGTGTCGGTTATAAAAATTACCTTCATAGTTATGAATAGCAATGGTTTCAAAGCCAGATTGTGAGAAATGAGTGGCGAGAGATTCAATGTCAGTTGATTTTAAAATGCTATTATGTGGAATCTCACCCGGTCCAAAATAGTCAACATTCATGGATGTTAAGACTTCAAATTCAGTTTTACCGGTCCCCCCACCAAATGTGGGAACAATGAGTTTCCCAAACGGCTCAGTTTTCATTAGATGTCTGATAGTAGGGATTGGATCGATATTAATTGAAAGGTTTTGTAAGGTTAACGGATCAAAGAAGGATTCCATTTGTATCATGATCACATTATGATCTACACTTTGGGGATGATTTTTAAAATACGGCATCAAATCATGAGCCAGGTTGTTCATTTTTTCTTCACTGTAGGAGTCTGGTTTTCTATTTAAATAAGGATATAAGGAATCTGTAATGGAATAGGCAAACCCCATTTGCTCATATAACTCAACTTCTTCAGCGGGTTTTGGTAATTCTTTTTTCTCTGTTTTATAAAAGATATACCCAGCTAAAAAAACGTAGACTGTGCCCATGACGTATTGTAAGGTTGTTGTTTCGAATTGAATTTGAAATAAATCATAACCAATCCAAAATAAGAAGCCTAAAAGAATTAACACCATACTAATCACGAGTGGTGTGAAGTATTGAGAAGACAAACTTAAACCTTCTTTAATTAAAAAGATATCGGAAAACATAAGTGGATAGCCTCTTAATGTCGTGACGATGGTATTGGTGATGGATAATAATAACCAAAAAATAGTGACGATTGTAAAGACAAATACTTTACGTGTCACCATGAAGGATAAGGCTAAGGTTGAGGAGATAATGAGGACGTTTAAGATAAATTCTATTGGTGAGTGTTTCATGAAGTAGAGTGCTTTTTTAATGGATTTAAATTTGATGGTTTCTACCACGATGGTTAATAGAATTGAAAAAATGAGCCAAAAGCTTAATGATTGCATACTATTCCCCCCGAAGACATCTTTTACGATTTAAGATATCATATGTTTTCATGTCAGACAAGGGGACCTTTGTCGAGCAAACAAAAAAGAGCAAAAATTTGCTCTTTTCGTTATTAAAAGGCTAAATCGTATGTTTTATGAAAGCTTAAGACGATTCGCTTATAATCTTCATGTAAGAGATCGAGTGTTGCATTACTTAAAGAAGCGGGAAGCGGGAAAAAGGCTTGGCCAAGTCCACCGCATAATAAGGTATAAGATCTTCTTTTAGCTAGTTTATTATGCTCTAAATAAGATTCGAAACTTTCTTGTGAAATTAAATCTAAGATGGCACGTGCAAGTGGTGATTTCTTTGGTGTTAATTTCAGGTTATATTCGGCTTCTAAAAAGAAAGGAATAGCTTCTTTTGGTACCCCCTCTTTTCCTAAGAAAATTAAACTAGCTAGCAGTGCTGCCTCTTCTTGCTTTTTTTTATTATCTGTCATGATACGGGTACATCTTTTTGCTTCTTCTTTTGCCTCATCGATGGTGTTTGAGCTAAATCCAATGGGAATGGCTGCAATCTGTGTCCATTGACTTAATTGAATGTCTTTTTTTGTCTTTTTAGCGTGTGTCATAAAGTAATCAAAGCGATTGCGATAAAGGGTGTCACTTTCGGATTCTTGTCTTAAGTCTTCAAAGACAAGCTTGGATAATAAAACATCGGCTACCGCCATCATGATTGTAATGCCTTCACTGGAGTTTTTTTGATTTCGTAAGTTATCTCCAATTATGCAACCTAACATATAAGTTCCCCCAATCGATTCTTTTATCGCTTAATTGATACGATTATATCATATTTTAGAATTTTATAGTGATATAATTCCACGATTGAGGTGTAATTCCTGTGGTTAATGAATGATTTTGATGATTTTTCCGCGGACACGGCCCTCATCTAATCGAACTTGATTAATTCTGAAGGCTACCTTCATTCCTTCTTTGACATTAAAATAAGTTGGAACCGGACAAATCGCATCTAAATTTGGGGCGATATTGACAAAACATGCCCAAGATTTAACGTTACGAACAAGTCCATAAACGACGGTTTGGGGTTCAAAATCTTCAATGGTAATGCTTGATTGTGTTTCATATTTTTCAACAGCTTGAACATTAATTTTCATATTATCATTCACCTTTAATAACGAAACAAGAATCGTATCCCCTTCATGATAAATATCCCCCACGGTTGTGTAGTCATTTGAAAAGTCTTGATTACGTAAAATAACTGAAATGCCATCAATCATTAAGTAGGCACCAAAGTAGACAATTTTGGTAATCGTCGCCTCAAATGACTCTCCTTCTTTTAAGCGAGCAATAATGTCGTTTCGACGTTCTTCTTTTATTTCTTTACATGAAGCTAAGTAAACACGTCGTTGTTCGTCATAACTCATGATTTTAAATTGCACTTTCATCCCGATATAATGATTTAAGGTGCTTTTAATTTCATACAATTCGAGTTCTTGACGTGGAATAATGACACGATCCCCCTCAAAATCAAGCCATGCCACGTAATCATTTAATAAGATATCGAATTGAACTAATCGAATAATCCCTTCTAAAATTTCATGATTTGTTGCTAATGGATTGTGTGAAAAATCCTCCATTAATATATCCCCCCTATATGAATCCCCAAGATATGTTTGATATCTTCAACTGTCTTCACATTAAATAAGCTTTCTATCGAGAAAGCGTTTGTATTATCATTTTACCAATAATCTCACAAAAAAGATACTGTCTTTTCATACAATCTCAGCTTAATGTTTCTACAAGTTTCGGCATAAAAAGACCTGATGTCGTATTTTAACATTACCTTATTTCATATTTGGGTGGGTGCTGATTTTTAGATATAAAAATTCAAAGGAAGAGGATTCAGTCCTCACCCTTCTCCTTTAATGATTCAGAATTTTCTTTTTAAAAAACTAGAATTGAAAATTAGACATAAAAAAAGAACACCGAAGGCCATTTCGGTGTTCAACAAGTAAAAAGGATTGTATGATGAGGACATACAAAGTTTTTACTTGTAGTCCGCGAGATATAAGGTCGCGGGTAGAAACTAGTTAACCATATCTTAACAATTATAC